>CALDIF010000084.1 GCA_937901905.1 uncultured Porphyromonadaceae bacterium
GAAGTCGGCTGAAAGCCGACCCATCTGCTCATGCCGTATGCCGGCAGCCGGGTCGGGCAAGAAATTAACTACTGATTTCACGAATTACACTAATTACATATTTAGCCGATTTACGTGGATTTACGAGAGATAATAGACGTTGATAGACGTGATTAGGATAAATCGGACAGTGACGATGCAAAAAATGTGCAAAAAATTATGAAAATTTTTATTTCCTATGCCCTATATTTATTTTGCACTATTATGTTTTTTTCATATCTTTGCAGTCCTTAATGGGGTCCATGAAGCCGGCATCAGGGAGGCAATGCCTTCAGGAAGTCGCTTTTTCTTGCACCCGATTAGCAAATACACTTGAGATAAACACTGTTTTAAAAATTTAGAAATCAAGATATTAAGCACATGGGACTTTTCTCATTCACACAGGAAATCGCTGTTGACTTGGGTACAGCCAACACGATTATTATTCATAATGATAAAATTGTTATCAACGAGCCCAGCGTGGTCGCCCTCGAGACCAAGACGATGACGCTCAAGGCGGTTGGTGACAGTGCTCGCGCGATGCAAGGCAAGGTGCCCGAGGGCATCATGACGGTGCGCCCCTTACACGACGGCGTGATTGCCGATTTCAATGCCGCCGAGTTGATGATACGCGGCATGATCAAGAAGGTGAGCAAGAAAAACCACTGGATTTCGCCGTCGCTTCGCATGGTAGTGTGTATTCCCAGCGGTTCGACCGAGGTTGAACGTCGTGCCGTGCGCGACTCGAGCGAGCATGCCGGCGGTCGCGACGTTTACATGATTTTCGAACCGATGGCTGCAGCCCTTGGCATCGGGATTGACGTACTCGCAGCCGAGGGTAACATGATTGTCGACATCGGTGGCGGCACGACCGAGATTGCCGTGATTTCGCTCGGAGGCATCGTGAGCAACAAGAGCATTCGCTTTGCCGGTGATGACCTCACCGAGGACATACAGGAGCACATGCGTCGCGTGCACAACGTCAAGGTGGGCGAGCGCACTGCCGAGTTAATCAAGATTAACGTGGGTAGCGCGTTGCCTCACTTGGAGAACCCGCCCGAAGACTACGTCGTGCACGGTCCCAACCAAATGTCGGCACTGCCGATGACCGTTCCGGTGAACTATCAGGAGATTGCCGAGTGTATCGAAAAGACTATCAGCAAGATTGAGGCGGCAGTGTTGAGTGCGTTGGAGCAAACGCCTCCCGAATTGTACGCCGACATCGTGAAGAACGGTGTTTACCTCACCGGTGGCGGTGCGTTGTTGCGTGGTCTGGACACTCGCTTGACCAACAAGATAGGCATTCAGTTCCATGTTGCCGAAGAGCCGTTGTTGGCTGTGGCACGTGGCACAGGCGTAGCATTGAAGAATATCAAGCACTTCCCGTTCTTGATGAAGTGAAAAACCTGATTGACTTCTTCTTGCGCCATAGCGCGTGGGTCTTTTTCTTCATTTACATGTTGCTGAGCGGCATGATGTTGTTCGGCAGTCGCAATCCGTATCAACAGAGCGTTTACCTGACAAGTGCCAACACGGTGAGTGCGAGCGTATACGGCGCGTTGGACGCTGTGAGTGGCTATTTTCACTTGCACTCGATTAATGCAGCGCTCGAGCAGCGCAATGCCGTGCTTGAGCAAGAGGGTATTGAATTGCGAGCACAGTTGCGCGACTTGCGACTGCTGTTGCCCGACAGCACATTGTGGCAACCGGCATTGTCGCCCTATCGCATGGTACCCGCCACGGTGGTGAGCAACAGCGTGTGGAAACCCAAAAATCACATCACCATTAACCGGGGCAGTGCCGACGGCATCAAGCCACAGATGGGTGTGATGGATCGCGGTGGTGTAGTGGGCGTTGTCGAAGTTGTCGCGCCCCACTCGGCGCGTGTGATTTCGCTACTGAACAGCGACCTGAGCATCTCGTGCAAGTTGCGTGGCAGCGAATTTTTCGGACGCTTGGCATGGGAGGGTGGCGACCCGCGCTACGCGGTGCTCGACCATCTGCCCAAGCACACGACCTACAACGTGGGCGACACGGTGGTCACGAGCGGATTTAGCGATGTATTCCCCGAGGGGGTCATCGTGGGTGTCGTCGAGGGCAAGGCGCATGAGGTGAGTGCAGGTGACGTGCAACTCAAGGTGGCACTGACTTCAGACTTTGCCCGGTTGAGTGCCGTGAGGGTGATAATCAACTACGATGCTGCCGAGCATCGCCGTCTCGAAGCGAGCGACAGCATAGCCAATGCCAAGAAGCAATGACAAGGACTGTCATCAATCAGGTCATATTAGCCATCGTGCTCGTGTTGGTGCAAGTGGTGTGCAACAAGATGATGCTGCTGGGTGTTGCGATGCCCATTGTGTTCATCTACGTTTTGTTGCGGTTACCGGCATCGTTGGGCACGAGTTGGGTGTTGACAATAGGATTTTTCTTGGGTTTGGTCGTTGACATCTTCAACGACACCCCCGGCATGAATGCCATGGCGGCGACTATGCTTGCCACAGCGCGCCGACCGGTATTTTACATGTTTGCTCCTCACGATGTTCAGGAAGACGGATTACTGCCCGGGTTAGACAGCATGGGTGTGGCGGGATACTTGCGTTACGCCACGGTGCTGACGATATTGTTCGCCACCGTGTTGTTTCTTATTCAAGCCTTCACCCTGCGTGACGGTTTACTCACCCTCGAGCGCATCGTTGCGAGCAGTGCATTATCGGTCTTGCTCATGCTCGGCATGGACAGCCTGAGCACAGGCACTACCACCGACGCTTGAATGAAGCCCGACGGGTGACCGCGTAACACGAGAGGTAACCGTATAGCGAGAATTAACGACAATCACACATCAACGAGTAATTGGAAAAAGATTACACATACGAGAGGCGCAAATGGGTGGTGATAGCCATCGTGCTTGCGGTGCTTGGGGTGTACGGAGCCAAGTTGTACGACCTGCAGCTGGGCGACACCAACTATGGTGACGCCGCCGCTTCCAATGCCTATCTCAACCGCACGCTCTATCCCGACCGCGGTTTGATTTACGACCGCTACAACAAACTCGTGGTGTACAACCAGCCGGCATTTGACCTCGTCATCATACCCAAGGACTTGAAAGCCTTTGACACTCTCGACCTGTGTGCCACGGTGGGCGTCCCGCTCAAAGAGATGAAAGAGCGCATCGCAACGCTCAACAATCCCAAGCGTTTCTCGGGTTATCAACAACAAGTGTTGTTACGCCATTTGTCGCCCGAGGTGATAGGTCGCCTGCAGGAAAAACTGTTCAGGTTTCCGGGTTTTTACATCACCCAACGCACGTTGCGACAATATGCCTACAAAGCCGGCGGCAACCTGTTAGGCGACATACGCGAGGTCAACAAGAACGACATTGAGAACGATGACTACTACAAGCCGGGCGACTACACCGGCGACATGGGCATCGAGAAGAGTTACGAGCAGTACCTGCGCGGTCGCAAGGGCAAGGAAATTTATATGCGCGATGCGCTCGGTCGCTTGCAGGGCAGGTACCACAACGGGCTTGATGACGTTGAGCCGGTTGCAGGCAACGACTTGAAGATGAGCATCGACATCGAGTTACAGCAGTTGGGCGAGCACCTGATGGAAGGTAAGATAGGTGGCATCGTCGCCATTGAGCCCAAGACGGGCGAGGTGTTGTGTCTCGTGTCAAGTCCGTCATGGAACCCCGATGTGCTCGTCGGTCGCGACCGTGGCAAGAACTACAATGTGCTTCGCAATAACAAGTACGAGCCACTGTACGATCGCTCGTACATGGCGGCATACCCTCCCGGTAGCACGTTCAAGCCCACTCAGGGACTTATATTCCTGCAGGAAGGCATCATCACGCCCGAGACGGCATTCCCCTGCAGTCGCGGTTTCATCAGCGGTGGTATGCGACTCGGTTGCCACGGTCACGGCTCTCCCCTACCGTTGCGACCCGCCATACAGACGTCGTGCAATGCCTACTTTTGTTGGGGCTTGAAAAGAATGTTGGAAAATCGCAAACTGTACAAGTCGACAACCGACGCATTTGACGTATGGAAAAACCACATGGTCTCGATGGGTTACGGCTACCGTCTCAACATCGACATGCCACGCGAGAGCCGCGGTTTCATTCCCAACAGCACGTTCTACAACGAGCGCAAGAAAGAGGGTTGGACGGCGTATAGCATCATCAGCGATGCCATCGGTCAAGGCGAGATACTCGCCAGTCCGTTGCAAATTGCCAATCTCGGTGCCACCATTGCCAATCGAGGTCATTACATCACACCTCATGTCGTGAAAGAAATTGTAGGTGTCGGCGTGTTGAAGAAGAGCCTCGAGCGTCACGACACGTCAATCGACAAGCAATATTACGACGTGATTGCCGAGGGCATGCGCATGGCGGTGACCGGTGGCACGTGTCGCGGTGCCAATATACCCGGTTGGGACGTGTGTGGCAAGACCGGTACCGCTCAAAACCCTCACGGTCGCGACCACAGTGTGTTCATGGGGTTCGCCCCGATGAACGACCCGCAAATTGCGATATGCGTGTACGTGGAAAACGCCGGTTTCGGAGCCACCTTTGCAGTACCCATCGCGCGACTGATGCTTGAGCAATATCTCAACCGCGACAAGGGCGGCGCGAGCAGTGCGGCAGCCGATGCCATGGCAAGCCGACACACCGTGATGGGTTGGAGTCCGATTTTCCCGAAAAATTATCATAGCGACGAACAACAATGAGCAGCATCAACTACTACAATCCCGAGGAGCACTCGTTGCCACGGTCAATCGACTGGGTGACGATAGTGTTATACTTCGTGATGGTGGTCTTCGGTGCCGTGAGCATCTATGCCGCCACTAACAGCGAGTACTCGCTCGAAGCGTTGTTCTCGTTTGAGCAAAACAGCGGTAAGCAGTTCATTTGGGCGGGTCTGTCGTTTGTGTTGGGCTTGTCAATGTTGCTGATAGACAAACGCATCATCGAGGGTTATGCCTACCCGTTCTACGCCGTCATGATAGTTATCTTGATTGCCACCGCCTTTGTCGGTGGCAGCACCAAGGGCTCTCACTCGTGGATTTCGTTGGGAAGCTCGATCAAGATACAGCCGGCAGAGTTTGCCAAGTGTGCCACAGCACTGTGTCTCGCCAAATTATTCGACACCTACGGCTTCGCGCTTAACAGCCTGAAGAACTATGCCATTGCCGCAGGCATCATCGTGTTGCCCATCTTGTGTATCATTCTTGAGAAGGAAACGGGCAGCGCATTGGTGTACTCGTCGCTCATTCTCGTGTTGTATCGGGAGGGCATGCCGGGCTTTGTGTTGTTCGCCGGCATGTGCGTCGTGATTTACTTTATTCTTGTGCTCAAGTACGCCTCGATGTTGCTGCTCGGCATTCCCATGGGCATCGCGCTGTGCTTTATCGTGGCGATGGTATTCACCGTGGTTTTGCTGTTTGTCTACTGTCGCACGAGTGAATTGGGGCGCAACGTGTTGTTGTGGTATGCGGGGACAGGACTCGCCGTGTGGGGACTGACGGCACTCGGCGTGAATGTGAACGGCTACGCCTCTTTCATCACAACGATTGCTGTGTCGGTGTTATACCTGTTGTGGGGCATGTTACACGACGAGATGCGTGCCGTGCAGGGCATCATAGCCTTCGTGATACTTTCAATAGCCTTCAGCATGGCAGTGAACTGGGGTTTCGGCAAGATGGCCGGTTATCAACAGATGCGCATACTCGTGTCATTGGGGGTCGAAGACGACCCCAAGGGATTTGGGTATAACGTGCGACAAAGCCAAATTGCAATAGGCTCGGGTGGTTTGTTCGGCAAGGGCTTCATGGAAGGCACACAGACCAAATTGAAATATGTTCCCGAGCAACACACCGATTTTATCTTTTGCACCATAGGTGAGGAACAGGGCTTCGTGGGCTCGTTGGGGGTGCTATTGCTGTTCGGTGCATTGATATTGCGTTGCATCACCATAGCCGAGCGACAACACAGCACATTCGCGCGAGTGTACAGTTATTGCGTGGCGTGTTACTTGCTTTTCCACTTGATAATCAACATCGGCATGGTGCTGGGCATAACCCCCGTGATAGGCATTCCGTTACCGCTATTCAGTTACGGAGGCTCATCGTTGTGGGGTTTCACGCTGCTGCTGTTCATCATGCTGCGCCTTGATGCCGACTGATGTCGCAACACACTATCGGGTGTCGTGTATCAGAAGGGGTAGCCGATAGCAAGGTGGAACGCCCACATATCCTTGAAACGCCCCATGTTAAAGTAACCGCGGTATCCCGTGTCGTAGGGGGCATGTAAAGCAAAACCGAGGTCGGCACGCAACACGAGCATCGAGATGTCCATGCGCAACCCCACACCGGTACCGAGAGCCAGTTGTTTAAAGAAATTCTTGAATTTGAATTTCCCTCCCTCGTAATAATCGAAGTTCTCCACGTTCCACACATTGCCGGCATCAAGGAACATCGCACCGTAGAAACTGCCGAACAGGGGGAAACGATACTCGAGGTTGGTCTCGAACTTCAATGACCCCACTTGCTCGAAATAGCTGTATCGGGTGCGCTCATCAGGGTGATATGCCCCCGGACCGATTGAACGTACCGAGAAGGCACGAATGCTGTTAGCACCGCCCACATAGAAGTATTCACGATAAGGAGCCCCATCGCCGGTGCTGTTGCCGTAGGGGTACAATAAGCCGAGAAAACCGCGCCAAACAAGGCTTGAACTCGGCGTAAGTTTCCACGTATTCACCAGTTGAACCTCACCCTTGACAAACTGTGAGAATGGAGTCCCGAACAGTTCTTTCTCACCGTTCTTCTTGCCGGCGATTGCCCACAAGCCCGACATGAGATTACCCGCCTCGGCAACCGTGGCTGTAAAAGTCACGTGACGACGGGAACTGCGATCGGCATCGTAGGTAAACTTATATTGCAGCTGTGGCACGAACACATCAACGAAACTCACGAGGATACCCGGGTTATACGCCATCACACTGTCAAACTCGACCGTAGTCGACAACAACTTGTTATAGGTAAGTTTGAACGGGCTGAGTTCGTGGGCTGTCGTGCGATTGGAATGCCACTCCCATGTCATTGCGAAATTAACTTGGGCAAGTTTGAAAAACTTGGGTCGGTTCATAATGTTGCCCCCCAATGAAAAACGTGTCCAGTTGACGTATCGCCTGCTGCGGTCAACAAAACTCGGAGCCAACAAGCGAGGCACCGACAGTTTCACATCGCCGCCGAACTCGTAACTGTTGAAGTCGGTTGTAGCGATGCTGCTGCCATGGCCGGTTTGCCACTCGTAAACGGCATTGGCGTTGAAGGTCAACTGCTCACCGCCACCGAACAAATTCTTGTGGGTCAAGCCCAACACGAGTCCGGGACCCAGATAACTGTTACTCTTGCTGGTACCTTGTGCCTCGAGTTTCATCTCCCACGGTTTGTCGAGCACACAATCGATTTTCAAATCCATGAAACGGTCGCCGCCGGGTGCCACGCTGTCGACAGGTATCGCTTCCATGTCAATGTCGCTGAATATACCCAAGCGCGAAAGGCGCAACTGCGTGCGATCCATCGAGTTCACGCGAAATGCACTGCCGGTGCGAGCGATGATGTTAGACTTGAACACACTGTTGCGCACGTGGACCGGCTCATGCTTGACAAGACGCAGACCGTTGTGCAGCGACACCGTGTCGGGCACGGTGCCTATCGCGTTGTTGGGGCGGACATCAACAGTCACGTTGCGCAACATGTATCGTTGACGTGCACGGTTGGGAATGTCGGCACTTTCCACCAACTTAATGTCAATGACACCCTGACGGGTCACACTGTCGGCAAGGTATTGCACATATTCCGGCTTGAAATAGTAATATCCGCGGTTGCGCAAGCGGTTGGCAATATCGATGCGCACATTGTTGAGCGAGTCGAGACAATAGCGACTGCCGGTGTGCAAGTAAGTGCCGGCTCTCGCGACACTATCGGCAATGGAGGCTATCGGGTCGCCTTGTCGCTCAAACAGCGTCACCGTGCCCAGTCGATAAGGCTCGGCGATGTCTATGTCATAACTGATACTCGCCTTTTTGGGATTTTTACCCGTCACGAGCGTGTAGCGCGCACTACCGGTGAAATAACCGTTTTGCCGCAACAAGGAATTAATCATCTCAATACGGTTATCGGGATTGACACGACGAATGAGCACCGGGCGCGACACCAAGTGTTTGTACAACCACCCTTTAAAGCCCGTGGAATTGGCGTCCCAGTGATTGTACACCCACAGTCCTATGGGGAATGGGGTGCGATAATAGGGCGAATAGAGTGGGTTATTGGGTTTGACATTGATGACATCAAAGATTTTGGACTCCACCTCTGCCTCAAGCTTGACACTGTCGGGCGCGTGATATTTGAGTGATTTCACTCCGGTATATAACACATCGTTTTCGCCCAATCGGCACGTTGTGGAGCACGAGCCGAGCATCATGACGACAAGCATCACTACAGTGACTGACAATAGATGATATAAGCGAAACGTTTTCATCTGTCGAGAGGTTCTGCATTAACACCGATGCTGTCGACAGGCAATGTGTCGAGCGGCACGGTGAAGTATTGTGGTTGAACGGTGTCGACGGGCTGTGTCTTGACCGACTTGCGACGACGGAACAAATCATCAATGCGTGCCAACTTGTGCTTGAGTACAAAGCCGACACCCATTCGCGACACTTGCCCCTCGAGCACGCTCTCAAAATCGGTATGACGGAACAATCTCACCAACATGTTACCGCTGTCGGTGAGCAGATACTCAAGCGAGACCTCGCTCAGCAAGTTGTTGGCAATGCTCTCGCTCGAAGTGGCATCGGTGCTGTACTCGCCACCGACAATGATTTTGAAACGATCGTTAAACAACGATTTCGACAAGCGATAACTGTAACTGGTCTGCACGCCACTTTTGTTTTGTCCCTCATACTGGTTGATACCCAACTGCAAGTCCACGCCCTTAACAATCTTGTTCGCCCAGCCGTTGATTTGCGAGTTGACAAAGGAGAAAAGGGCCGAACCGGCGGTGAGATTGTTGATGTTATTAGAGGCATCGTTGCCACTATAGGTGTTGTACAACAACATGTTAATGGCTGTTTGCGAACGCTGCTCGCTGCTCATCGACTGCAAGTCGTTTTGCACGCTCATGTCGTCGGCACTCATGTCAAACGACAGTTTAATGCCATTCAAGTTACCGCCCAACACGGCTGTTACATCAAAATTCACCACGGTGCTGCCGTTGTCGCCGCTCACGCTGGTTTTGACACGGTCGGTCGCACTCAAGTCGAGCGTGGGATTGAGCAACTCGCCCGTCCACGTGATAGAACTGCCTTGCGCGATGGTGAAGTTTTTTTGAGAAATCAACGGCGGGGTGTACCGCACCATGCCCGACTCGACCGTATATGTCCCGGTAAAGTCGTTCTTACCGGCAAAGTCCATACGGTATTTGAACCTGCCGCCACCGGTGACATTGGCATAATCATTGCCATCACTCGAGAGAAATACATTCAACTTGGCACCGTCGCGCACTTCCATGTTAGCGAGCACCGTATAGGACAGGCTCTCGGCGGCGGTTTTCAACACAGGCGTGAACACGTCGGTCGTATCACTCAGGTTGACAAAGGTCACCATATCCTCGTCAAAGTCGGTGTCCGTCGAGTTAACCTCGTCCTGCATAACATAGGTCACATTGGTGGAATGCAACAATGCCAAGTCGGCATTGATGTCCAAGCGGTGACCCACAGTTCTCACTCGTGCCGTGGCATCGACAAACGCCTTACCGAACAACTCGCTGAAGTCGCGTTGCTCACCGTCGACAACCCGGACATTGCTGCCCGTCAAGTCGAGCGTCACAACGGGACTTGTCAAGTCACGCAAATTCACCACACCGTTAATGTCCAGCGGTTCATCGTTGGAGCCGTACAACTTGTAGTGGTCAAATGCTATCACATTATCCTTGATGAACAACTTTTTATCACTCAAGCGCAACTCGACACTATACAACGGAGCACGCACGCACGCCGAGTCGGCGGCAAGACGTCCGTTAACAAGCGGATTATCGAGCGTTCCGGTCAAGGATAATGTGCCGGTGAGATAACCGCGCATACTCACCATTTTCATCGGTATGAATGCCGACGCGCGACGCAAGGGGAACCGGGAGAGTGACAAATTAAGGTTCAACGGCGATGAGACATCTGCATCATTGAGTGCACCCGATAACAGTGCCACGTGTTCGCCGTCGACCGTCATGTCGGCTTCTATATCGGTTGTAACCGAGTTCGGGTCGATAGTGTAGGTGGTGTTGAGACCGATGTCCCCTACCCGACGATTATTGTAAGTGAAGTCCTTGAGTGACATCCGGCCCGTTCCCTCGAGGTTGCTGCCGTCAAACCTCAAGTCGGAGTCAATGTCAAGTCGCCCTGTCATGGGTGAAAATGACGACAGGAACCGGGTCCACTCGCTCAGTTGCAAGTTCTCGACATCGATGTGTATATCCTCGCTCGTCGCCCCTGGTGCTCGCATCGTCAGCAATTTCAGCGCACTCAAGTCGCTTCTCAAGTCAATGTCGGCATCAATCATGCGAGTGTGATAATCGTAGTTGGCATAGTTGTCGTTATTGATTTGCCACTTGCGATAGCCTATGGTCATCTCCTGTGGGAACAAGCGGGCGACTACCGCACTATCGGTGAGCGTAGCGTGACACCCCAAGCGATAACCCACCTGGCGGTCGATGTTTTGCTGCGTCACGAGGAAGTCTATTGTGGAGCCGAGAATGCCGCCTTCGAGGTCAACACGCGCAAACTCGTCCATCGTTCCGCGACGATTACCCATGTGAGCCTTAAAAGCAAGATATTTGTTTTCCCATTGTCCGGCGCGCAGTGTCAGGGTGTCAATAGCCGTGGCACCGATACTCACCGAATTAACCCTACCCTCCAGGCGGAACAGGGTGTCGTTGCTCGCTTCAAGTGACGCGTTGCGGAAGTCAATATCGTAGCCCGCAACATAGCGTTGCAGCAGTCCGTCGCGTCCCATCGTGGCCGACAGGGTGAACGGCGGCAGTGCGGCTTGTAGGGTATCAATATTCAGGGCTCGACGTTCAAGTTGGGACATGGCAACGTTGCCGGTCGCCTGCAAGCGCGCCAATAGCGTGTCGACACCGCATGCAGCGGTTAACGTGACGTGGTTATCCTCGTTGTCAAACCTCGCCGTCACAGCGCTGTCGGTAGCGTCGAACGAGAAGGACGCGCTATCGGCAACGAAAGTGTCATCGGCGACACGACAACGCATACCGGTCAACGCGATGTCTGCCGTACCGGTCTTGGCAGCGGCATCTATATTACAATGCAGGTCTATCAAGCCACTGCCGTTGCACGCGAAGTCGGCAAACCCCATTTGCTTCAAGTCCACGTTGGTCACCCTGCCGGTCGCGTCCATCTTACACCGCGTGCCGTCCAACACACCGTCGACATTGAGATCCACGGCACAATAATCGTTGACCGTAACGAGGTTACCCTTAAAGGCACCGGCTCCCAAACTGCCGTCGAATGTCAAATTTTCATACTCAACACCATTGTACTGAGCCTTGACGAGATCAATGCGAGCCACAGCGTCGGTGGCGGGATTGGCGAAGTCAAATCCGCGACCGTGAGCCCTCACGCGAGCCGTCACGTCGCCGATACCGTAGAGTGGCAACACGGCCTTGACGGGAAAGTTCTTCAGCGTCATGTCGATGTCGTAACTCTCGCGCGACGTGTCGAACGACGCGCGCCCCACTGCCTCTCCGGTTCGCAAGGTCATCGCAGCGTCAGCACTGACATCGGTGCCGTGCAGCGATGCCTTACCCTTCACTCTCATCGGTGGCAAGTTCACTTCGCTCGCCATGTTTTTGTCGAGCACAAGAGGTTTGACAAAGTCGATATTGGCAAGGGTGGCATCAAAGTCGATATCGCCCGCCATGCGTGAGGGGTCGGTGGGATTGAGTATAGTACCGCCTACAGTGGCGGTGATATAGCGTGGCATGTCGGCACGCACACCTTCAAGATGCAACTTGTCCATGTTGCCTGTTACCGTGCCACTGACCGCGAGCGGACGATATTGGGGCACGCCGTCAAGCATCGGTTTCAGCCCGGGTAAAGCACGCGCAACCTCTTGCAATGCAATTTGTGACGAGGTCGTGAGGGACATCTGACCGCCGGGGGCGCCCTCGAGCATAGCCATGTCGACATGACCGTCCAGATTAATCTCGCTGAGCAACGTGGCGAGATGCACTCCACCAAGCGTAACACCGGTGGTATCGACCGCAATATCACCGGTCGCGCCTTTCACGCTCAATCCGCTACGCTCGTTCGCGGTAATCTCACTCACATGTAATCGAGTGGTCAAGCCCTCGTTGTACAGACTGTCAACTGCTATGTTAACATCGGTGAGAACGATATGATCGGTATCTAACCCCGTCGCCGGTACCGAGCCGTTCACGGCGTAGGTGGCGGCACTACGTGTGACACGCACACTCCCGACCTCAACACGCCACGCGCTTTCATCATCGGTTGACGTTGTCTCGGTCGACGACACCTGATGCAAAGCGGCGTAACGCTCCGCCTCCCACAACGTCGGATAAATATAATTGACCGCAACACTATCGCCCGACGCCGCGGCGACCGACACGCGTCGTTCGCCGGTATCTACCACACCATCACTAACGCTCAAGTTGGACACGTGAGCCGTGAGGTTATCAATAGTAGGCATCATGGTCATCGTGTAATCCACGTCGTTCAAACTCAAGTGACGCGCGGTGATGTGCCACGGTTCTGAAGGCTCGTCAATGCTGTCGGGCTCCACACGGTCACTATAATAAGCCAATGTGACACGACCTCCGTTCAGAGTGGCATCATCAATATCTATGCTGTTAGCGCGTAGGTTGACAGCGCCGGTGTTAAGCCCGACATAATCGACATCGGCACGCACATCGAGCGAGGTGTCCTCGGCGACGAAGTGCACTCGCGCACTCGTCAGCCACACGCTATCGGTCACCACGTTGAGATGCAACAACGGTTTGACGGCAAGTCGGGCGGTGAGGTTGTCAGCAACCACAAGCGTGTCCCCGTCGTGCTTCACCACACTCAATCCGTCAATACTCACGTCAAGAGGCCATTCAATGAGAATGCGACGCAAGGACACGTCCATGCCGAGCGTTTCGCTCGCCTTGGCACATGCCCATCGGGCAACGACATTTTGCACTTGGGGAATATATAACACGGCTGGCAATGCGACAATCAAGGCGACAACAACCGCAAGCACCCACACCGCGCGGTGTGAGCGACGCCGCTTCGGTGTCTCGGGTGTTTGTTCGCCTTGTTGCTCGGCTACAAGTTCCTTATCTTGTTCTGCCATGGTTTGCTCGAGTAATAATACCAAGCAGCAAAGTTACAAAAAAAGGGTGCACCGACAAAACTACTCACGCCTATTTTCGTCCATCTCACGCAAACGATGGCTTATTTGCTATGGGGAAGTCTCTCTTCAAGAGAGATGGGTGTTTGGGACACAATGATTGACATCATCTCGGTGGGAGTGACCACGATGGGTGTGCGAGGGAAATGCTTGATGTTGCCGATCACCGAATACGCATCGTCTTTCGACAGCGCAACCTCATAGAACACCACATCTTTCGGGTCGCTATAGCACTTAGGTATTTATTGTAATATGGAGCGTTCCTTGACACTCGGGATAGCCTGAGCAGCCCCAGAATTGCCGACCGGCATTGGTGCCGCGTTTTATGGTGCGTTTTATCATCGTTTTGCCGCAAACGGGACACCGCGGAGCACCTTGCTCAATAGCCTTGGTTGATTGCGTCACTAATCGCTCCTTAGTGAGATTCTCGGTGAAGCCACCCGACTGTTTGAATTCATCAAGTTGTTTCGAAATCATTTTCTGCAACATATTGATATTGCGGTTAATGAGTTGCTTAAGCGCATTGACTCTCACGGCGAGATCGTCACTCTCGATCCATGGCGCGAAGCGCCGCCGTTGCGCCTGAATGTGAAGCCATGCCTCTCGCTCAATGTCAATGCCGTATTTGGGACTCTCTAACTGCAGGTTCATGAAATTGCGGTAATTCTCGCTTTCTTTCGCCCATGGTTCAATGTTGTAGGTAAGCGAGAATGCCATGAAGTCACTAAGAAGTTCGCTCAACGTCGCGCGAGCTACATCGGTGAGACGCATCTCCGTCTCGCGGCTCGTCTGGCGCCGCGAACTGCCCTCAGCAATATTGGCGGGCGCACTGCGCGCAGCCATCACCATTTGGTAGTAAAGGCGTCCGCCGGGGTCGTTGTCCTTGTTCAAGTATCTCCGGCAGAAACCGATTGTCGCCTGATGAATGATGTGCGACATGACCCATGCGTCAAGAAAGTAGTAGCCTTTGACCGACTTGATTTCGATTGGCATAGTTATTGAGATTTTTGTATTTCAATTATTCAAATTTTTAAACACTCGATTGCTCGATCACTCGATTGCTCGATCACTCGATCACTCGTTATTCAACTCGTCACCCATGCGATACTTGATGTCGTAGTTGATGAACTTCTATTCTTTTTGCCTCTTCCGAAATTTGGAGTGATGGCTGTGATATACGGCGTGGCTGCTGCTCATGCGCCAGCTACTAAACACCTAAAAATCATCTCGCAAGATTTATCGGCGAGATAACGTTTTGCCGAAAGCTCCATATCTATCACTCCAAATTTCGGAAGACCCATATAAATGGGTGCAGACCAACCGCGATGTATCGTTAAGACTCAACACGTTCACCCAAATCGACCTCAAGACTTAGCTTTATGAGCAGTATACATTACCGCCAGAACAAGAAAACGTGGAGGAAGGGTTATGAACGTTTATTATCGTAAAAATTGATGAACGATTATTTAAGTGCGTGTTACAACTATCGTTTTTCAAACAAAAATATTTAGCACAATATCGGATCAGATTCGAGAAATTGGTGCAATTCGTAGTCGTTTATCCTCACGTCGACTTGAGTCTATCTGCGTCTATTACCGAAGAATTTCCTAATTTTGCACTTGCCAGTTGACTCTACAAACAGTGTAACAGAACAGTGTAAAAATGGGGGAGAATTTGTTTTTTAGACATTATTTTGCGAAATTTGCATTTCAGACCGATTTGATAGGTCTTGATAACAGATGGTCGTTTAACATTCTAAAATTGTCATCATGGCTTATAATCCATATTACAATTCCATGAACGGGTATCCCAACGGGCAACAACCGCCCGAACCTCGCGTCAACAAAATAGCAATTATCGGATTCTTGTTAACGGTCGTGGGGTTTGCCATGATTGTCAACCCTTTTGGTCTGTCTATATTGCCACACATCGCCATGCTGATGATATTGGCGGGTATCGTGGCGTCCGTTGCGGCATGGGCATTCAAGCCATGGTGGATGGCCGCCTTGGGCTGTGCTCCGGGCATGATTATCATAGCCATTTTTATCATTATGTGCGTGGCTGTCGGTCAATATCGCCCTCCCAAAGAAGCGATTGAGTATATCGACTCGCTCTTGGTGATTGATGAAGCCGACACACTCGACACAGATGACATTATCACTAACATTCCCGATACCATACCATGATACTGATAGACACAATCGACACGGTGGTCAATGTCTTGATCATCGTTGCAATGCTATTGATAGCCGGTGCCGGCGTGATGGTACTTATAGGCATCGTGGGGTTGATTAGACATTTATTACGCAAGAAAAACAACAATGATTAGTTACTGGAAATGTCGGGAGGGTTTCACCGAGATCAATCAGTGGAAGTCGGGGTGTTGGGTTAAAGTGACAAGTCCCACACCGGGCGACATCGCGTTGCTCGCCGAACGCTTTGCCGTGCCGCGCGACTTTGTACACGATGCCGAGGACGTTGAGGAACGGCCGCGCGTAGACCACGAGGACAACTGGTTGCTCGTGTTCGTGCGCGTGCCGTGCAAGCAGACTGACGATGACGGGGACACCGTGTTCACCACTGCCCCACTCGCCATCTTAATTCGCGACGACGTATTCATCACGGTGAATCACTACGATTGTGAAGTGCTTGATGACTTCATTAGGTGGAGCAATCGTCGCCGTATGCGTGCATGCAAAGGGTTCGACTTGTTGCTGTCGCTGATGCTGTCAACCTCGGTGTGGTACCTCAAGTATCTCAAGCAAATGAACGTGATGATGAATGTTGCCGAACAACGCTTGGAAGAGAAGATGGATAACGATGAATTGATGCGCATGATGGGCATAGGCAAGTTCCTAATCTATTTTATCACGTCCCTTAAAGGGAACTCGATGGTGCTCGCTCGCATCAAGATGAGACTGCGCACATTACCTCACGACGAGGATTTGCTTGAAGATGTCGAAATCGAGACTCAACAGGCACTGGATACAGCCGGCATATACAGCAACATTCTTGATCGCCAGCAAGAGGCTTACTCGTCGGTAATCGGCAACAATCTCAACCGCATCATGAAAACGCTTACCGTAGTAACGATCCTGCTGATGATACCCACTGTCGTGGCGGGTTACTACGGCATGAACGTGCCCAATGGCATGGAGGAGTGGTGGCTCGGTTTTCCGGTTGCCCTTGTCATATCTGCCGTACTGATTGCAGTGGGTTATCTCATGATGAGTCACAGTAAGTTTTTCAAATAAGTGAGATGGATTATCAGGCTATTATTGACAAGGTTTTTGAACAAATCGCGCCGTTGCGTGGAGTAGGCAAACAGGCTGATTATATACCCGCTCTCGCCGAGGTCAACCCCGACCGCTGTGGCATAGCAATGCGCACCCTGAACGGCTCGTATTACAGCACGGGCGACGCCACGGTGAGGTTTTCGCTCCAAAGTATCAGCAAGGTATTCGCGCTCGCCATGGCGATGCACCTCGAGGGCGACAACCTGTGGACACGCATGGGCAAAGAGCCGTCGGGAGCGGCTTTCAACTCGCTCATTCAGTTGGAACTGGAGCACGGCATTCCTCGCAATCCCTTTATCAATGCCGGTGCGATAGTGTTAAGCGACATCTTGGTCGAGCACCTGCCTTCTCCTGAAAATCGTTTCATCGAGTTTGTGCGCAGTCTTGCCAAATGCCCCACTATAAACTACAACTACGGTGTAGCCTTGAGCGAGAAAAAACAGGCGTATCTCAACACCGCCATCGCCAACTTGTTGAAATATCACGGCAACATACGTGGCGACATCGATCGTGTGTTACAATTCTACTTCCTGGTGTGCAGCATCGAGATGAGTTGTGCCGAATTATCACAAGCCTTTTTGCCATTTGCCGACCACCAACAGCGGTTTGATTACGACGGAGTGACACTCACGTCGTCGCACGTAAAACGCATGAATGCAATCATGCAAACGTGCGGTTTCTACGACGAAGCCGGTGAATTTTCATTTTTGGTCGGACTTCCGGGCAAGAGTGGCGTGGGCGGCGGCATCGCGGCTCTTTATCCGGGGCGTTACGCTGTGGCGGTATGGAGTCCGCGCCTCAACCCCAAGGGCAACAGCGTGGTCGGCATGAAGGCACTGGAATTGCTCACCACATTCACTGCCGAATCAATTTTTTAGCGAACACAATTTTGAGATATTCATACACCTTTCATACTACAAAAGACCACCGGTTGTTGCCGGTGGTCTTTTGTGTCAAATCCCTGCGCCATCACTGTACATCGGTTGCTCGATTGGTCGTCCTTGGATTACACGCGAGTGCGGAGGTACATCGCGCGTGAGCCACACGTTACCGCCGATCACGCTGTCATGACCGATGGTGATGCGCCCCAATATCGAGGTGTTGCTATACACCACCACCCTATCTTCAATGATAGGATGCCTGGGCAGATCAATCGGTCGACCTGTCTCGTCGTGCTCAAAATTGCGCGCACCCAATGTCACTCCTTGATACAACATCACGTGGTTACCGATGATGCTAGTGGCTCCGATCACGATACCCGTACCATGGTCTATCGCGAAGTACTCACCTATCGTCGCCGCCGGATGTATATCAACACCCGTGGTCGAGTGGGCCATCTCGGTAATGATGCGCGGCAAGATAGGGACACCCAACAAGTGCAAGGCGTGTGCCACACGATAATGCAACATCACCGTGCTTACCGGATAGCCGAAAATCACTTCACTGAGGCTTGTAACAGCCGGATCATTGAGCGAAACCGCCTCAATGTCGGTAAGCAACAAATCGCGTATTGCCGGCAACCCGTTGACGAATTGCACCGCAATATCTTTCGCCTCGACACATCGTTCCTCGTCGTCACGAAAACCGGCAAACACAAGAGCCGATGCGACTTGTTTACGCACAATCATGAACACTTGTTCAAGATCTACTCCCACATGATGCAGACGAGCCTCCTCAATGACATGACCGTTGTCGAAATAACCCGGGAAGAGCAGTCGACGCAGTAGCACCATCAGTTCGCTGATCATGGTCACAGCGGGCATGGTGCTATGGCGCGACAATGCCAATCGTCGCTCGTTATCACAACTCTCGGTCAACTTGAGGGTGGCATCGCGAATGATGACACCGATTTGCTTGCGATCCATCATGAGAATAATCCGGTTGACAGATAGCGCTCACCCGTGTCGGGGAGTAATGCGACAATCGTCTTTCCCACATAGGCTTCATCACGAGCCAAACGCAACGCGGCAGCGCACGAGGCACCCGACGAGATACCGACCAACAAGCCCAAAGTGCGTGCGAGCGTACGGGCAGCCTCGGCAGCCTCCTCGTCACTCACGGTGAGGACACGGCTGACTACATTGGCATCGTAGGTAGCGGGCACAAAGCCGGCTCCTATACCTTGTATCTTGTGCTTGCCTGCCACACCGGTCGACAAAACAGCCGAACTTGCAGGCTCGACAGCCACGATTTCAACTTCGGGGTTGTGACGACGCAAGGCGCGTCCCACACCACTCACTGTGCCGCCTGTTCCGACACCGGCAACAAAGACATCGACAACGCCCCCGGTGTCACGCCATACCTCCTCACCGGTCGTACGCTCGTGTATTGCCGGATTGGCGGGATTGACAAACTGACCGAGGAT
The DNA here is from genome assembly GCA_937901905.1 of uncultured Porphyromonadaceae bacterium. Classification (GTDB taxonomy): domain Bacteria; phylum Bacteroidota; class Bacteroidia; order Bacteroidales; family Muribaculaceae; genus Sodaliphilus. Next base: position 19,168 of record CALDIF010000084.1, read on the forward strand.
TACCGCGCCCTCGATTGTGGAACGCAACTGCTCGGCACGAGCAATAGCCCCCTTCATGCCCTCGGCTCCGGGGGTGAGTTCCAACTCTGCCCCGTACGCCTTGAGGAGGTTGCGACGTTCGACGCTCATAGTGTCGGGCATGGTGAGTATAACACGATAGCCACGTGATGTTCCCACCCAAGCCAAGCCCACACCGGTGTTGCCGCTTGTAGGCTCGATAATAGTTGCACCGGGGCTCAACACGCCACGTTGCTCGGCATCTTCAATCATCGCGAGAGCGATGCGATCTTTCACGCTACCGCCCGGATTATAATACTCCAACTTGAGCAACAAGCGAGCACCGCCGCCCACCACCGGTGTGGCGTCGACCAACGGGGTATTACCCACGAGGTCGGTCATTTTTGCATAAATCATAATTTTACAAACTTTGAATTTTGATTAAGAAATCCATCTGATCTGGGTCGTCACTTCGGGCGACCCAGATCAGATGTGTTTTAATAATACGAGCAACGGTCGTCGCCAATTCCCGGCTTACACGTCAACGTATCACTTGGTCAAGGTAATAACGAATGTTGCGATTGACATCAGCAAACTCAATGTGGTGAACGCGAATGTCACGCCCGGAGGCATCTGCCATGATGAGCGCGCCTTGCTGGCGTTAGGCTCGACGTACACGATGTCGTTTTGCTGCAAGTAAAAATCACTCGACACAAGCAAGTTGGCATCGTTAAGGTTCACCGTTTTCACTTGTCGTGTGCCGTCACTATTGGTGTGCACTATCATCACATTGTCACGTCGACCTTGAATTGTGAGGTCGCCTGCCATTGCCAGTGCCTCAAGCACGTTGAGTCGACCGTTGGGAGCCTTGACGGCACCGGGGGTTTTCACTTCACCCATGACATACACATGAAAGTTTTGCAAGCGAACCTCAACAACGGGACGCTCGGTGATATATCGCGGATAAATCTGCGAAGCGATGTAGTCGGCGGTTGCACTGATTGTCATGCCACCCACATGCAATCGACCTAACACGGGGAAGTCGATATTACCCTTGTTATCAACGAGATAGTAATATATCGAATTCTCGGTGTTATTATTCAAACTGTTGTTTGTGCCCACAATCTCGGTTTTGTTGAATATCTTTACCAAGTCGGGCTGGCTGCACGACACGTTAATTTGGATCAAGTCGCCGGCTATCAACGGTTGTTCCACATTCTTGGCGGCATTGTTGAGTACGCTTTGAGGCAGGCTCGAGGCATCAATCATATAGGGAACCTCCTTGGTCGAACCGCAACCCGCGAGCATGAGTGTCAACAAGGCGACACTCAATATAGTCTTAATATTCATAATCAGGCGTTTTGCTTTTAGAGACCGATTTTCTTAGCGATATTCTTGGGGACACCTGCCTTGTTGAGGTAAATGTCCAACGTCTTGGCACGGAAGAATGCCTTGCTCACATAGAAATAGCCGTCGTACACTTGATTGGTGTCCCAACTGTTTTGAACTTTATAATATTCGTGACCCTCTTGGTCAACAGCCTTGCCCATGATCACCATGCCGTGATCGTCGGTGGTTTCCTTGTTGTCGAACATCGCTTGACGTTCTTCTTGGGTCACCCACTGCTCTTCAACCGGGCCCTTGATGTCCCACTTCTCTTCCTCGCGATCCTTGTCACTCAACTTTGCCCAGCGTGCCATGTCGGTGCCGGCAGCATCGGGTACCTCTTTGTCAACGGGAAGCACAGCGAAGCCTTTGCGCCACTTGAAGCCCGGCTCGCTCACGTCGGCACCCCATGCGATGGTGTAACCGTTATCCAAGGCATAATCCACAATCTCGATCAATTCATCGACAGGGACATTTTGGAAAGACTCCCATAGCCAGTTGTCGGCCACTTCGAGTACAAACGGTTTGTAGAACTGATGATGGGTGAACGAGGTTATGGAAACATAGTCATTGAGGTCGATGGGCAACGAGGCTGCAAAACTCTGCGGAGTGTAAGTCTTACCTTCCCAAGTGAAACTCTCGGGCAACTTACCCATGTAGGCATCGAGTATGCCGGTGAGACCGTCGATCCAAGCCGGGGTCAACTTCTTCAATTTGCGCTCATTGATCACGCTCACATAGCCCTGAAGGGTTGCGGTGAGTTCGGCAGTATTGAACTTCTTGTCGCCATGGGTCATTCCGGTATACACGTCGACCGGCACCATGCCATAGTTCTCCCACACGTAGGGGACATCGTGAGCGGCACCTCCCTCGGCAAAATTGATTTCGCCGTCCATGCGAACATTCTTGATAGCCTTGTCAAGGTAGCAGTGGTAAACCACGAATCCCTCGCTGAGGTGCACCTGCTTGCCTGTCTTGCGCAAAATTTCGCTCTCTAAAAAGGAGTTGGTCGAGTAGCACCAACACGTACCACTCTTGTTCTGATCCTTGACCGGAGTCGTAGCAATAACCTTCACGTCGGTAAAGGTAAAGCCGGTGCTGTCCGGATCAACAATTTTGTCATCGGCAAAGCACCACGACGATGTCATCAACATCGCCATTGCCATGAATGATAATCGGTTTGTCATCTTGTAGGTAATTATTTGGTTAATGTTATTACACAATTATTGTCGTGGTAATCAATCTCGGCTATTCCCATGCGACACATCGCCACAACGATTTGCTCTGCCACCTCATCACTGCAGTGTAGCAAGCGAGTGGCTCCCTTGACCGTGATTGCGCCATGCGAGCCGATGTAGTCAAGCAAGCGACGCTCACGCTCACCGAGGCTGATGGTCGCAGCCCCACTCTCGCTCATCACGCGCTCGTGAACCCGACCGACAACGACATTCTCGTCGGCAACGCGATAGTAAGCCACATAGTTGCCATGCTCGTCGGGTGCGGTCACCGGACGTGTATCGGCGATGCCGATTATAGCCTCAACCACTATCTTGCCATGCACGTTGTGATTGACAAATTCCACAGGCTGTGGCGGACGGCAGTACATTGAGGCGGCTTGTTCGACCATGTATATTTCCTCCTCACTGCTCACTCCGGCAACGATGCCGTTATCCTTGACACCGATGAGCAATCTGCCACCGGCATGGTTGGCAAACGCTGCGATGCTGCGCGCTATCTTGCGAGAGTCGGCAATACGGAATTTGAAATCCTGTCGCTCATGCTCGCCATGAGTAATCAACTCCTCGATGTATGCAGCACCGTGTCTCATTGTCACTTGATTACTTGTTTTAAAACAGGCAACAACTTGGCAGCGTAGTAGAGGAAGCCCACATCGGTGGCATGAATGCCGTCAACAAAACCCTCGCCGTCGGGACCGTACAAACCCTCACAATCAACGTAGTAGAGATTGTCGGGGTTATCGGCAAGCAATCGCTCGTAGTTTTTGCGCCATTCCACGTTCTTCTCGGGCAGATAAGAACTGTAATAGGCACTATACTTGGTATAGGAATACATCGGCCCCTCGACCATGATGATGGGCACGTCGGGACGCAACGTGCGCAGTATATTGACAAAGCCGTAAGTTAGCGTGTCGCACATCATCTTGGTGCAGTTGGGCACCGGGTCAAGCACATACGCCGCCACATCGGGTATCGCGGCCATTACCCGTGCCATGCAACTATCCATCTTGGCTTGACCGCTGAAACCGAGGTTGACACACTCCACACCCAATTCGCGCTGCAAGATGTTGGTAGACACCATGCCCGGACGCGTGGCACAACCGCCCTGCATGATGCTCGTGCCGTAAAACACGACCTTACCGCCCACTCGGGGCGAGACCACTTGCGGCATAGTGAGTACGGCGGTACTGTCCACGCCGATGTCGATCCAATTCACACCGTCGTAAAGCGACAAGTAAGCCAAATACTCGTGCATACGCCCGTCGAGCCTGTCGATAAAGACCTTGGTTTGAATAGAGTCCTTCGTGGGACGGTTACAGTTGACAAAGTGCCACTTGCCGTCGTCCTCATCGAGGATATAAAGGTCTACACCTTTGGTGCCGGTGTCGGCCATGTGCGCCATGTGGAACTGGTTGCGAATGTTGTAGTGCATTGCAACACAACGCGAGTCGGTCGCAAAGCGTATACCGATGCCCGCGCTGCAGCGAGCCAACCACCACAAGCCGTCACGCACGCTGTCCTCCATATACTTGGGCAGACGCGAATACAACGGGTCATCAAAGCCGTTGTTTATTATGCGGAACTGCGTCGCATCGACATAGCGCAACGTGTCGGATTTGGTGAAATCCTGAGCCTCGACCGCTGTACAAGCAATCAATGTAATGGCGAGCAGCAATAAAAAACGTTTTATCATAATATTTTCAAACAACAAGGAGGCGCCGCCCTCAAGCGACGACCTCCTCTACAGTGTTCGTTTCATCAGTGACTTACTCGAGCGTACCGGCGTTGGCGGCTTCGATCATTGCCTCGTTGGCACTGATGTATATCTCAACGCGACGGTTCTGGGCGCGACCGGGCTCGGTGTCGTTGCTTGCGACAGGATAGTCGTAGGCACAACCCTCGGCACTCATGCGAGCTGAACTCACACCGGCATTCATCAGATAGGTCTTCACCGAGTTGGCGCGAGCCAACGACAATTTCTCGTTAGTTGCACGACTGCCCGTATTGTCGGTGTGACCGGCGATTTGAATGTTAGTGTCGGGATTATTAATGAGCGAGGTGGCAAAGGTGTTCAATGCACTCTTGGCACTGTTGCTCAAGTTGCTCTTGCCCGTTGCGAACAAGATGCCGCTCTCGAGGGTCACCTTGAGCGCGGGGTTATCGTTCCGGTCGGTAACGGTCTCAACAGTTGCGCCCTCAATATTCTCGAGTTCTTTCTTCTGCTTGTCCATCTTCTTGCCGATGAGCGTACCGGCGACACCACCGGCGACAGCACCGACGGCAGCACCGATAGCGGCACCCTTACCCTTGCCGAATATAGCACCTAAACCCGCACCCACAGCAGCACCGCCACCGGTACCGATTATCGCACCCTTTCCGGTGTTACTCATTGAACTACAACCTACCGTTGTAATCAACAATAGTGCGCTAAGCACCATGCAAATCATCTTTTTCATCTCGTGTAAACTGTAATTTGGTTACTAACTGATATTTCTAATATGCAAAGGTAAACAATTTTATCAATTTACTGCTCAAATTAACACATTTTATCAGTATTTTGCAATATAAAATTCGCCATAGGTAATCGCGCCTTAACTCTTCAAGGTTATGGGGCGGTAAGCACGTTCCTTGATTGCACCGGAACGGAATGCGCGCAACAACTCCTGCAGGTCGGCAATTTGATGTCTCAATTCCTCGCCCTTGTCGGTATCCTTGACCATCATGCGGTGATTGGTCATCTCAACCAATTGGACGGTCGACTTGATGTCTTGCCCCAATTCAACGGCATTTTCTATTGAGGTGAACGGCTCGTGTTGTACCAGTTGAAATCCTCGAGAGTGATACACGAGAGTATAACCGGCTATACCGGTTTCGGGTTGATAAGCCTTGGAGAAACCGCCATCAATCACCATCAGTTTGCCTCCGGCTTTGATCGGGTTCTCTCCCTTAATTGTCTTGACGGGCACATGCCCGTTGATGATGTGCCTATATTGTCCCGTGACACCGAATTCATCGAGAATCATGTCCACCACGGTCTCGTCATCGCGCAAACGGTAATATGCTCCTTTAACCTCGGTATGCGCCGCTTTATCGGTAATGAAATAGCGTTCGAAAGTTGCCATCTTGTCCTTGTCGAATGCCGGTGAGTTCTTGCCACACCACAAGTACCACACATAGTCGAGGGCAAATGCCTGTTGTTCGGGCGTGTCGGCTCCGAAGTAAGCCTCGCGAATTAAATTTCCCACACAGTCGAGCAATGCCTTTCCATGATAGGTATTGCCGGCAATGACAATGTCTTTTAACGTACCGTCGTCATTGAGCGGCATGGACGCGTGATACAACAAGTTGCCGTTAGCAACGGTGTAGATACAACCGTTACGGAACAGGCACTTGATGTGACGGCGCAATTTTTCACTTCGCACAAACGAGCGATGCAATTTCTCCACAACAGTCTGCTCATCGGGAGTTAAAGCATAGGGTGCATCGGGATCTACCGTCGGGAAATTCATGTCGCACATGGGGTACACAGCATCGCCCACGGTCACTGTGGCTTCGGCGCGATTGATGCGATGCAGCAATAAGCGGTCGTCCATTTCGAACTCCGGACGGCGTATAATCGTGGCCGCCTCCAACTTGAACTGGATTATGGCAATAGCCTTGTGCATACGCGCGACAAGTGCGGCGGTGCGATAATGCTCGGGGCTCAAAGAGTCGGTATCACGGGGCATAAAACGCTCGCACTCGTCGTCGGCATAGGTCTCGAGTGCAAAGGTTGCTAACGGCAGCAGATTAATACCGTATCCGTCTTCCAACACGCTCTGATTACCGTAGCGCAAGGCGATGCGAACCACGTTGGCGATGCAGCAATCGTTCCCGCTCGCGGCTCCCATCCACAAGATGTCATGATTACCCCACTGGAAATCAAAATCGTGATAATTACACAGTATATCCATTATCTTGTCAGGACTCGGACCGCGATCGTACACATCACCCAAAATGTGCAAGCGGTCAATAGTGAGTTGCTGGATTAGGTTGCACATTGCAATGATGAAACTGTCGGCTTGACCGGTCGAAATGATAGTGCGTACCACCACGTCGACGTAGGCTTGCTTATTGGGGTCGCTCGATGTCTCGTGCAACAGTTCTTGAATGATGTAAGAATAATCGTCAGGCAATGCCTTGTGTACCTTGCTGCGAGTGTACTTGGACGACACGCTGCGACACACCCTCACAAGACGATTAATAGTAATGAAATACCAGTCGCCCAACTCGTCGCTCTCGTCAATTTCTTGCTTAATCAAGTCCAACTTGCGCTCGGGATAGTAGATGAGCGTGCACAACTCTTGCTGCTCACGATGACCGAGGGTCTCGTTGAATATTTCACGCACTTTGCGCTTGATTGTGCCGGAGGCATTGCGCAGCACGTGCTGGAATGCTTCGTACTCTCCGTGCAAGTCGGCAAGAAAATGCTCGGTGCCTTTGGGCAAGTTTAAAATTGCTTCAAGGTTAATAATCTCGGTGCTGGCAGTCGCGATGTTAGGGAAATTGCGCGACAACAACGACAGGTATCGCAAATCCATGATGATATAGGGTGATAAAAGGGCTTCTACAGTAAGCGACATTAACGACACCGCTGCAAGCATCGTTAATGTCGCTGTTATTTACACAATATTGTCAATTTTCAAGAATGACACGCTGTCAAATCAAATTCCGAGGTCACGGCAAATGGTGTCAATCTTGGCATCTGCCCACTCGTTCTTGGCATCGTAAGCATCGGCACTCTCAAGAGTATCGTGTACCTCAATGTAGAACTTGATCTTGGGTTCGGTGCCACTGGGACGTATTGAAACCTTGGTGCCGTCCTCAGTGAAATATTGCAACACGTTACTGGTGGTGGGCATTTCAAGAGGAGTCACCTCGCCTGTCTTGACATCACGCTGCTGCAGCAACTGGAAGTCGCGAATAAGCACCACGGGCGAGCCGGCGATTTCTTTTTGGGGATTTTCGCGGAAGTTCTTCATCATCAACGCGATTTCCTCGGCACCGCTCTTACCCGGACGCACGACACTGATGCCACGCTCCTTGCTGTAACCGTAGGTCATGTAAACATCAATGAGCATGTCGTTGAGTGACATTCCCTTATCCTTTGCCCATGCGGCAATCTCCGCCATCAAGGGGATTGACGAAACCGAGTCCTTATCGCGGGCGAATGTCTCGGGAAGGTAGCCGTAACTCTCCTCACCGCCACCGAGGTACTTGGCTTCGGTGCCCTCAAGGTCGCGCATCACAGTTGCAATCCACTTGAAGCCGGTGTAGCAGTCGTACATCTTGATGCCTAATTTCTTGGCCATCTTGGCTATCAACTCGCTGGTCACAATGGTCTTGACAATGTACTCGTTGCCAGTCAAACGCCCCAACTCCTTGTTGCGAGCCATCAAGTAATAGTGGAAAATGATCTGGATTTGATTGCCGTTAAGCAGGTCGTAAACGCCCTTGGTGTTCTTGATGACAACTGCGATACGGTCGGCATCGGGGTCGCTTGCCATGGCGATGTCTGCCTGCGTCTCGGTCGCCTTGTCGATTGCCATCTTCATCGTGGGAGGCATCTCGGGGTTGGGTTTTCCGTCAACAGTGGGGAACTCGCCGGTCATCACGTCCTGCTCGGGCACGTGAATGATGTTGGTAAAGCCCCAACGCTCCAATGAACGCGGAATGATGTAACGTCCCACGCCGTGGATAGGAGTATACACGATTTTGAGGTCGTGTTGACGGGCATCAATATCGGGACTGAGTGAGAGCGTGTGTATTTGCTCGAGATATTGCTCATCAATGTTCTCACCGATAGTCTCAATCAAGTCGGGATTACCCTCAAAGCGCACTTCGCTGATGTCCTTGATTGCCTCCACATACTTGATGATATTGACATCATGAGGCGATACGACTTGGGCACCGTCGTCCCAGTAAGCCTTGTATCCGTTGTACTCCTTGGGGTTGTGGCTCGCAGTGATGTTAACACCGCTTTGGCAACCGAGCAGGCGCACAGCGTAACTCAACTCGGGTGTCGGACGGGGACCTTCAAACAAGTACACTTTAATGCCGTTAGCCGAGAAGACATTGGCAACAGTCTCGGCAAACAAGCGACTGTTGTTGCGCACGTCGTGTCCCACAACGACCTTGATTTGGTCAAGGTGCTTGAATGCCTCGTTGAGGTAGTTGGCAAGACCTTGAGTAGCCGAGCCGACAGTGTAGATATTCATGCGGTTGCAACCGGCACCCATGATGCCACGCAAACCACCGGTACCGAACTCAAGAGTTTTATAGAAGGACTCAATCAAATCGGTCTTGTCCTCACTGTCGAGCATACGGCGCACCTCGGCACGTGTTGCCTCATCATAACCATCGCCCAACCATTGTTGTGCGACTGCCGTCACTTGTTGTAACAATTGTTCGTCGTTCATGTTGTTTAAATGATATAGTTATTTAAAGATTAATAAGTCACGATAATAATATTCCCACAAATATACACATTTTTCGTCGTACCACAAATTTTCAAGTCGAAAAAGCGCACTTGAAGCGCATTTCGGTCACTCAAATGACTGCTCGCTTGTGTGAAACACGCCATGTGCGCCACACTTGTCCTATCGCAGCGAAGACAAAATACTTTTTAATATCGCGAAAGTGTGGCGAGGTGCGTCCTGCCAAAAGGCGGTGTAATCGAGTGTGTTGTCATGGCTCGCCATCGGAGAATCGCTAATGACGCGCAGACTCATGAACGGGACGTGCATCACGTGGCATACTTGGGCTATAGAACCGCTTTCCATGTCAAGGGCGAGCACATCGGGATAGTCACGCTTGATGGCAAGAGCACGCTCGGTCGTGTCGACAAACCAATCGCCCGAACAAATCAAACCTTTGTGAATACCGGCTTCGTCGGGAACTCCGTCAACCAATTTTTTGTCTGCCTCAAAATAATGCGGTAAACCTTGAATACGCCCCAACTCGGTCTCGGGACCGCACCACACGTCATGGTAAGCGACTCTCTCGCCCACCACAACATCGCCCATAGCGAGCGACGAGTCACCGGCTCCGGCGACACCGGTATTGATCACCGCATCAGGGGCGAATTTACTCACCATGAGAGTTGTGCCCACGGCGGCATTCACCTTTCCTATACCGCATTTCATAGCGACCACATCGATACCACCGATTTTACCGATGACAAATGTCATGTTATTGTCAAGGACACGACTGGCATTATCAATCTCGTCAAGGAGAAGTTCCATCTCCTTGTCCATTGCCACAATTACACCAATTCGCATGAATAGTTAAGTTTAGTTGTTTGAGTTGCAAATTTACGGTTAATTCCCGACTTTTGCAACAGTATCATCAACACTGCCGTGCGCGTCCATATACCACTCACACGCAACGGTGTGTCCCGATTTGCTGTTTCGGAACGTTTGGCGCACGTTGATTTTTAAAAAACGCGTCACAGTTTGGTGAAAACTGTAAACTTTTTTGTAATTTTGCGTTTCGAAAAACTGATAATGCAAGAAAATTCATGTTCTCACAATTTAATTTTCAGCAATCGCTCAGCGCGTTTCTTGTTCTCATAGGTATAATAGATATTATCGGCTCTATCCCCATCATACTGCAGTTGAGGGAAAAAGGTCGCGAAGTGAGCGCGTGGAAAGCCACGTTAATTTCTTTCGGATTGATGGTGGGCTTTTTTTTCGGTGGCAACTGGATACTGCAAATTTTCGGGTGTACAATTGAGGCATTTGCTGTCGCAGGTTCGATATTAATCTTTTTCATGGGGCTTGAAATGGTATTGGACGTAGAGATTTTCAAAAACACCGGTCCCATCAAGGAAGCCACTCTTGTACCTATCGTCTTCCCATTGATTGCGGGTGCCGGCACGTTCACCACGTTAATATCACTGCGCGCGATGTATGCCGACATCAATATCTTGTTGGGCTTGATTGTCAACATGGTGTGGGTTTATGTTGTGATACGGTCAACCGATGTGATACGTCGCTTGCTCGGCATCAGCGGTATTTATTTCATTCGCAAGTTCTTCGGTATTATTCTGCTCGCCATTTCGGTTAAGATGTTCACCGAGAACCTTGCCAATTCACTATAACCGTACCAACTTTTCATTATTATCCAATGAGTTTGATTGATAAAGATAATTGTCACAATATACACGTCCAACCCAAGGTGAGTGCCATTATCACCGAGGTTCATCAAGACAAGGTGGGTGGCGAGCAGGCAGCACAGTTGTCCTCACAGGCGGTGTATCCTTTGTTACCGTTGCGTGGCACGGTTTTATTTCCCAACCTTGCCTTGCCGGTTGCCATTGAGCGCAAATCCTCATTAAGCCTTGTCAAGGAAGCCGATAAGGAAGGTTTTATCATCGCTGTGGTGTGCCAAGTGGTTGCCGATGCCGAACGTCCCGAACTCAAAGAGTTAGGCGCAGTGGGCACCTATGCCCGTGTGCTCAAACTCATTCACATGCCCGATGACAGTTACACTGTGATATTACACGGCATCAAGTCGTTTGCCCTTGGCGAAATTGTTTCACGAGAGCCTTACTATAAGGCGCTTACCACCCCTATAGAAGCCGGAGAAGCTCCGCGACGCAATGCCGAGTTCAAGGCTTTGATGCAGTCCATAAGTGAGATAACCCGTCACATGCTCGAAATAATGGGCGATGGAGGGCAGGAATTGCAATTCTCGTTAAACAACATCAAAGACCGCAAGTTATTGATTGACTTCCTTGCAATGAACTTGCCCTTTGACGTGAAGCAGAAACAAGCGATGCTCGAGGAGAACAATGTGATGCATCGCGGTTACATGCTCTACCGGTGCTTGCAACAAGAAAACCAGTTGCTCGAGTTGCGCGACAATATACGCACTCGCACCCAAATGGACATCAGTCAGCAACAGCGCGAGCACTTCCTGCAACAACAGTTGCGAACCATACAAGAGGAATTGGGTACCGACGTGAACGACATGGAGACGCTTCAAAAACGCTATGAAGCACGACGCTCGTCCATGCCCGATGACGCTTGCACCATGTTTGAACGAGAATTGCGCAAGTTGGAACGTCTTAATCCGCAGGCTCCCGATTATAGCGTACAGTATAATTATTTGGACGAATTTCTCAACCTGCCGTGGAACACCTATTCGACCGACAACTTTGACCTCAAGCATGCCGAACGTCGTCTCAATCGCGACCACTACGGCTTGGACAAGGTTAAGGAGCGCATTCTCGAGCACTTGGCTGTGTTGAGTTTGCGTGGCGATTTCAAGTCGCCCATATTGTGTCTGTACGGTCCGCCGGGAGTCGGCAAGACATCGCTCGGGAAGTCAATTGCAACAGCGTTGGGCCGTAAGTACGCGCGCATATCACTCGGCGGTTTGCACGACGAGTCGGAAATCAGAGGTCATCGACGCACATACGTCGGCGCGATGTCAGGACGCATCATGAGTGCCATTTCTCATTGTGGCACATCTAATCCTGTCATTGTACTCGACGAGATCGATAAGGTTGGTGTTGACTACAAGGGCGACCCCCGGAGTGCGTTGCTTGAGGTGTTGGATCCGGAACAAAACAGCCATTTCCACGACAATTACATTGATGTTGACTATGACTTGTCGCACGTCTTATTCATCGCAACGGCCAACAACCTGTCAACAGTGTCACAGCCGCTGCTCGACCGCATGGAGGTAATTGAACTCAACAGTTACATGCTCGAAGAGAAAATTGAGATTGCCAAGCGACATCTTGTTCCAAAACAGTTGGAAGAAAACGGTTTCGCCAAGCGCGAGGTGCGTTTTACCGATGCCACTCTCTCGGCTCTCGCGACCGGCTACACCCACGAGGCCGGAGTTCGACAATTGGAAAAAGCCATTGCCTCGGTCTTGCGCAAGTTGGCGCGCAAGAAGGTCATGGGCGAAGAGTACCCCACCGGTGTACGTCCCGCGATGTTACACGAGTTGTTAGGAGCCGAACGCTACAAGCCCGACCGATACGAGGGCAACACATTTACCGGTGTGGTAACCGGATTGGCATGGACGCGTGTGGGAGGCGAAATACTCTACGTTGAGTCGTCATTGGCAGCCGGAAAGGGCGAGAAACTCACGCTGACCGGCAACCTCGGTGACGTGATGAAAGAAAGTGCTGTTATCGCCTTGCAGTACTTGCGCAGTCATGCCGATGAATTGGGCATTGACATTGACATGTTCGACAAGTATAATGTCCACATTCATGTGCCCGAAGGTGCAATTCCCAAGGACGGGCCGTCGGCAGGTGTGACGATGGTTACCTCATTGGCATCATCGTTCACGCAACGTTTGGTCAAGCCCAAGTATGCCATGACGGGCGAGATAACGTTGAGGGGCAAGGTGCTGCCGGTGGGTGGTATCAGTGAGAAAATTCTTGCTGCCAAGCGAGCCGGTATAACCGATATAATTCTATGTCGCGACAACGAGAAAGACATTAACGAAATCAAACCTCAGTATATAGGAGGTCTCACATTCCACTATGTTGACACTGTTGCCGATGTATTGAACCTCGCTCTGCTGCCGTGAGAGCGTGATTACAGTAAATGTGAGGCGTGATACCGTTTTCAAGTATCACGCCTCACATCTGTTTAATTTTAATAACTTATGTGACTGCTCAAAGCGACATCATTTAGTCAATATCAATGCCGACATCGGGGCAAGTGTAGTGCGCAATACACCTTTCTTCACTTGCACACGTTGAGCGGTGACCGCATCACGATATTTACCGTTTGCTATGGTCAACGCCAACGCCACATCTGCCGCCGATTCATCAAGATTAATGATAACAGCAGCGTCGGTTCCGCGCTCGACAATGATTTGCTTTCCGTCGTCACTGAAGATCAAATGCTCGGGCTTGCCCATGTTGGCATGGCGGAACTCATTAACAGCGCGCACGAGCGGATGCTTGAACTCGTCGTTACCGACCTTGCCAATCTCATTATCACCCCAATAATTATCACGAGTGCTTCCGTGAGGGCGTGAATAGAATAGCGGTGTACCGAATTGACGTGCTGCAAGGAACACCCAACCCAAGCGCACCAATTCATCGCTCATGCCCGCCGAGGCGTGCTCATTACAGTAGGTATCATGCGACTCAACCCATGTTACCAGATGGGCAGGGTCTACCGAATGGTGCCATGACAGCAAATTATCGGCATGAGCATTGTGCTTATTCAACACGTTGCGCAGTACCCAACCGAGGTTACTTGCTGTGAGATCCATATACTTGGCATAACCTTGTTCCGGCACATTCTTGTCCTGCAACACTTCGCCGTAAATAAACAATTCATCACGGGGAACAGCCAGTGACAAGCCCTTGACCGGCTTACGCCCCGTTGCAACGTCCCAAAAGTCGTTTTGCGGCGAACGTGGATCCCGCGGTTCATCAGGCAAGCCGATGTGCTTGGCCGTGTCGTAACGGAACCCACGAGCACCACATGCCAACACGTCGTTCACATATTGCATGTAGTAATATTGGAAGTCGGGATTTTCGGTATTCACATCGGGCAAAGTCCCCATTTCACCGGTTGTACACTGATAACGGTCGCTATAATCTTTAATGGGCCACAATCCGTTAGCGTGGAACAAATTCTCGCGTCCGCCCACAGCACTGTCAAGACGGGCATTGATACAACGGCGATCAATCACCGTGTGGTTAGGCAGCACGTCAACGATCACACGCACTCCAAGACGGTTAGCCTCAGCACACATAGCCTTGAATTCGTCACGAGTACCCAGTTGGTAGTTGCCTATAGTCCAATCGGTGGGCTGATAATGATAATACCACTTGCCATTGCCGAATAACTGACGACCGCCATTGTCGCCCACGTAACACTCGTTAATGGGCGAGGTCTGCACGATAGTATAACCGGCCTCCTTAATCTCGGGCAAGTGCTCACGAATTGTGTTGAACGACCACGACCACGCGTGGAGAATAATCTCGTTGTTACCTTGCACCGCAACCGGTTCGGCAGCGTCGGTTGCTATCGGAGCCAAGGCGATGGCGAGCACAGCAATGGATAAATGTTGAAAAATGCGTTTCATAGAATATCTTGTAAAACAATGGTTATTAGTCCGGTCACGGTTTTCTCTGTCACTGCAAAGTTACAAAAAAAACGACATCTGCCAAGCAAATGTCGTTTTAAAGTTAATTGGAACGATGGCCTATCACATCATGCCGCCCATTCCGCCCATGCCGGGAGCACCTGCAGCGGGTGCCGGTGCCTCTTCCTTCTTCTCGGCAATGACACATTCGGTGGTGAGGAACATTCCGGCAATTGATGCCGCATTCTCAAGCGCGACGCGTGCGACCTTTGCGGGATCAATCACGCCGGTCTCAAACAAGTTCTCATACTTGTCGGTGCGAGCGTTGTAACCGAAGTCACCCTTGCCCTCTTTCACCTTGTTGACCACGACAGCACCTTCCAAACCTGCATTGTCAACAATCTGACGAAGCGGCTCCTCAATAGCACGGCGAATAATGTGAATACCCGTCAACTCGTCGGCATTGTCGGCACTGAGGTTATCGAGGGTCTCAATGCAACGGACGTAGGCGACACCGCCACCGGGAACTATACCCTCGGCAACTGCAGCACGGGTTGCACTCAAAGCATCATCGACACGGTCTTTCTTCTCCTTCATCTCAACCTCGCTGGGTGCACCCACATAGAGCACTGCGACACCACCGCTCAACTTGGCAAGACGCTCTTGCAGTTTCTCCTTGTCGTAAGTCGACTTGGTGACCTCGATTTGGGCACGAATTTGAGCGATACGGTCAGCAATAAGAGCCTTGTCACCGGCACCGTTAACGATTGTCGTGTTCTCCTTATTGACTGTGATCTTCTCGGCTGTGCCAAGCATGTCAATAGTGGCACCCTCGAGAGTGAGACCCTTCTCCTCGCTGATTACCACACCACCGGTAAGAATGGCGATGTCCTCGAGCATATCCTTGCGACGGTCACCGAAGCCCGGAGCTTTCACAGCACACACCTCGAGCGAACCGCGCAGGCGGTTTACAACGAGCGATGCCAATGCCTCTCCATCAACATCTTCGGCAATAATCAACATAGGACGATGTTCTTGCAATGCGGCCTGTAACAACGGCAAAATATCCTTCAGACCACTGATTTTCTTGTCAAACAGCAGAATGTAGGGACGCTCCATCTCACATTCCATCTTCTCACCGTTAGTCACGAAGTAAGGTGAAATGTAACCGCGGTCGAACTGCATACCCTCAACGACTTCAACATGGGTATCGGTGCCCTTGGCTTCCTCAACGGTAATGACACCATCGCGCTTGACTTTCTCCATCGCTGTTGCGATGAGTTGACCGATTTCCTCGTCGTTGTTGGCACTCACACGCGCCACGTTCTCAATCTTGCGCAAGTCATCACCCACCTCTTGAGCCTGGGCACGAATAGCCTCGACAACGGCACGCACTGCCTTGTCAATACCGCGCTTGAGATCCATGGGGTTGGCACCGGCAGCAACATTCTTCAAACCCTCGTTGATAATGCTTTGGGCAAGGATAGTTGCAGTCGTTGTTCCGTCACCGGCATCATCGTTGGTCTTGCTCGCCACTTCCTTAACCAGTTGTGCACCAATGTTCTGGAACTCGTCCTCAAGTTCCACCTCACGCGCCACGCTCACACCGTCCTTGGTGATGTGCGGAGCACCGTACTTCTTGTCAAGAATAACGTTGCGACCCTTGGGACCCAATGTAACCTTAACGGCATTGCTCAACTGGTCAACACCTTTCTTAAGTTCCTCACGAGCCTTGATATCAAATTTAATGATTTTAGCCATAATTTGTAGAATATTAGTCAAGTTTTACTAATGATTAATCAAAATAAATCAAGCATTGATAACGATAGCCAAAATGTCGCTTTGGCGCATCATCAACAACTTGTCGCCATCTACCTCAATCTCGGTACCGGCATACTTGCCATAGAGTACGGTATCACCTGCCTGAACTTGCATCTGCTCGTCCTTGGTTCCGTTACCAACTGCCTTGACGATACCCTTGAGGGGTTTTTCTTTGGCACTATCGGGGATGATGATACCGCCGACCACTTCTTCTGCTTTTGCGGGCTCCACGAGAACGCGATCACCCAACGGTTTGATTGTCATGATTGATTTATATTAATATTAATGTTAATAGTTCAATTTGCTGCATCGCATCGCGATACACCGGCTTTATTGCACTGACCGTGCCAACGACCGAAACATGACGTTTTGTCACATTTGTGACAGTGACATTTCTGTCATCATGTCAAGCGAATGCCCGACTGCATGTGCAATCGGGCATCGTTCAACGGTAGGTGTATAGCGGCACTTCGAAAGCGTGGGGGTAGAAATCGATACTCATTGTGTCGTCTTGATGCTTCACCACTATCATGACATCAAATTGAATATCTATGTCAAGATTGTAGTGATGCACATATCCGTTGGCGGCATTGACGAGATTGCGAATTTTCTTGGGCGTGATAGTTTGCATGAAATCGAAATCGTCGTTTTCACTGCGTGTCTTGACTTCCACGATGTGGAGCACACGCGCTTGCTCTTCTTGAGCGACTATATCCACCTCAAGATGATTAAGACGCCAATTGACATCTCGCACCACATATCCCCTACTCACGAGATAGTCGCAAGCCAATTTTTCGCCCGCTTGCCCCAGCCTGTTGTGCAGTGCCATTACATCATGTCAACACTACGTTGCACAAAACGGTTCAATGCCTCTCCCCTCAACAGTCCGCACGAGAGCAAAGCAATGTCTATAAGTTGGTGCACACGTTCTTGAGACGAAGCATATTCGGTGATCACCGCACTGCGTTGTTCGTTCAAGTCGTTCAAACGCTTCTCGTTCTCTTCCAATTCCTTCTTGCGGTCCTCGGGGACTTCGGTGGTGTCCTTGTTGAGGTCTCGCAAGGCATTGACCACATTTTGAGTCGAAGCAATATCTTTGTCAAGAGGCTCAAGCGATGCTTGAAGAGCCGACTCGGCATCGGCAAGTATCAACTTCACAAGGCGGTGATCGGTGTTCAGTGTCAAACTGTAATAATCGGGCATTTCGCCATAGAAACTCATACCCGCTTGGTATTGTGCCATATCCTTCATGCGACGCATGTACTCACTTTGTGTCATCACAACCGGCGCGGCTTGGTCGCCGAGCGCAGCAAGTGCCACCATGAATTCCGCCTTGTCGAGATGAGGCACTTGGGATTGGAACAAACGATTGACCACGTCACGTTGAGCCGTAGTCAAGTCAACTTCACGATTCTCGTCCTTGCGAATCAAGTTAGACGGCACGTCGGCATCAACGCGCATGAAACGCACCTTTTCCAACTTTTGTTCCAACAGTCCGGTGAATGGCACGTCCAATTGACCGTCCATCATCAACACGTCGTAACCGAGGTCAGCGGCAGCACGTATGTGGGTGTACTGCGCATCACGGTCGGTTGCATACAGATAGATGTGGTTGCCGTCTTTATCCGTTTGATTTGCCTCAACCAGTGTCTTGTAATCATCGAGGGTGAAGAACTTGCCGTCAACGTTCTCGAGCAAAGCGAACTTGAGTGCTTGCTCACAGAACTTCTCGTCGGTCAGCATTCCGTACTCGATAAAAATCTTGATGTCGTTCCACTTCTGCTCGAACTGTGTGGGATCGCTCTTGGCAATCTCGCGCAAGCGATCCGACACTTTCTTGGTGATGTGTTGGGAAATCATCTTGACATTTCGGTCGGCTTGCAAGTAGGAGCGCGACACGTTCAAGGGAATGTCGGGCGAGTCAATCACACCTTGCAACAAGGTGAGGAACTCGGGAACAACGCCTTCAACACTGTCGGTAACAAAAACTTGGTTGCAATACAGTTGAATGCGATCTTTGCGAATGTCAAGGTTATTCTTGATTTTCGGGAAATACAAGATGCCCGTTAACGTGAACGGATAGTCCACATTGAGGTGTATCCAGAACAGAGGATCGTCTTGAGCGGGTTGTATGGCACGATAGAAGTTCAAGTAATCATCATCGGTCAAGTCGGTGGGTTTGCGAGTCCACAACGGCTCAACATCGTTGATGATATTATCCTCATCGGTTTCGACTTGTCGGTTGTCCTTCCATTGTTTCTTTTTACCGAAAACGACCGGCACCGGCAAGAAACGGCAATACTTGCGCAACAACGCTTCGATGCGTTGATCTTCAAGGAATTCTTTCTCGTCTTCGGCGATATGCAAAACGATATCGGTTCCTCGCTCGGATTTCTCCATCGTGTCCATTTCAAACTCGGGAGAACCGTCACAGGACCAACTTACCGCTTCAGCACCGTCCACATGACTCAAAGTGTGAATTTCCACCTTGTCCGAGACCATGAAAGCACTATAAAAGCCCAAGCCGAAGTGACCGATGATAGACGATGCCGTATCCTTGTACTTGGTCAAGAATTCTTCGGCACCCGAGAATGCGATTTGATTAATGTAACGGTCCACTTCATCGGCTGTCATGCCTATGCCGTTATCTCTTACCGTGAGCGTGCCCGCTTCCTTGTCAACAATCACGCTTACCTTGAGGTCATCGGTTGACCCGTTAAACTCGCCTGCGAGAGCCAAAGTCTTGAGTTTTTGGGTAGCATCTACAGCATTCGAAACAAGTTCGCGCAAGAAAATCTCGTGATCACTGTAGAGAAACTTCTTAATAACGGGGAAAATATTGTTAGTTGTTACCCCAATTGTTCCTTTTGCCATTTTATTGTAAAAGTTTAAAAATTAATATTCGGTTGTTTGTCATCATTATTATTGACGAGACATTAACTGTCGCGGTAGTGTGACACACTGTCACGTCAATCGACGCGTGCGGTCACCGATGCCTGCTTGCGCAACGTGATTTTGCCGTCAACGGCATCGATGATAATGTCATCGCCGGTAACCGCTGCCGACTGCAACATCAACTCGCTGAGGGGATCTTCGATCAACGATTGCAATGCACGCCTCAACGGTCGCGCACCGTATTGTGTGTCAAATCCCTCGCTGATAATCACATCACGGGCGGCATCGGTCATTGACATCACCCACCCCGCTGCGGCTGCACGCTCGGCAAAGGTCGCAAATTCTATATCAATAATCTGCGATATGTGCTCGCGTTCAAGCGGGGCGAACGTGATAATATCATCAACACGATTGAGGAATTCGGGCGAGAAAGTGCGGTTCAAAGCCTTGCGAATTACGGCATCGCTACGCTGCTTATCCACAACCGGGGTATGATAGCCGATTCCTGCACCGAAGTCTTTTAACTCGCGTGTGCCGATATTACCTGTCATTATCACTATCGTATTGCGGAAACTGATGTGGCGTCCCACACTGTCGGTGAGTACTCCCTCGTCAAGCACTTGCAGCAACATGTTAAACACGTCGGGGTGAGCCTTCTCAATCTCATCAAAGAGCACGACGCTGTAAGGGTGACGACGCACTTTCTCGGACAACTGACCACCCTCGTCGTATCCCACGTAACCCGGAGGTGCACCCACCAAGCGCGACACGTTGAATTTCTCCATATATTCGCTCATGTCAATGCGAATAAGAGCGTCCTCGCTATCGAACAAATACTCGGCAAGACGCTTGGCAAGCAAGGTCTTACCCACACCGGTGGGACCGAGGAACAGGAACGAGCCAATGGGTCGATGCGGGTCACGCAGGCCGGCACGATTGCGACGAATTGCACGCGCTATCTTATCAATTGCCTCATCTTGTCCTACGACTTGACGCTTGAGTTCGTCGTTCATTGCAAGCAAACGCGAACCTTCGCTTTGCGCTACCCGTTGAGTGGGCACACCGGTCATCATAGCGACAACAGCGGCAACATCATCTTCGTCAACGGTTACACGTGATTGCAGCGAATCGCTTTGCCACTGCTCGCGCATCTGTTTCACTTGCTTCTCGAGCGACTCTTGGCGGTCACGATAAAAAGCGGCTCGCTCAAAGTTTTGTTCATGAGCGGCAGCGAGTTTAAGTTCGCGAGCCTCGGTAAGTTCTCGTTCAAGAGCCTCGACTTCGGCAGGAACAACAACCTTGGAAATTCGCGAACGCGCTCCCGCTTCGTCCATCGCGTCAAGAGCCTTGTCCGGGAAATGACGATCGGCAACATAACGATCGGTGAGTGCCACACAGGCCTGCAACGCGGCATCGGTATAATTCACCTTATGGTGATTTTCATATAAATCCTTGACGTGTCGCAATATTTCAAGTGTTTGTTCGGCTGTGGTCGGCTCGACAAGAACCTTTTGAAAGCGACGCTCGAGGGCACCGTCTTTCTCGATACTCTTGCGATACTCGTCGAGCGTTGTCGCGCCTATACACTGTAACTCACCGCGTGCTAAAGCGGGTTTGAGCAGATTGGCGGCATCCATGCTACCCTCGGCGGCACCGGCTCCCACTATATTGTGAATTTCGTCGATGAACAGTATGACCTCACTGTGCTCGGTCGCCTCCTCTATTATCGCTTTAATGCGCTCCTCAAATTGGCCGCGATATTTGGTACCGGCGACCAGCGAAGCCATGTCAAGCGCGATAATGCGCTTTTCGAGCAACACATGAGGCACTTCACGACGAGTGATGCGCAGTGCCAAGCCCTCTATGATAGCACTCTTCCCCACCCCGGGTTCACCGACGAGGACGGGATTGTTTTTCTTGCGACGACTCAAAATTTGCGCCAAGCGTTCAATTTCCACTTCACGCCCCACGACGGGATCCAACTTACCCCGACGCGCTTGAAGAGTGATGTCTTTGCCATACTTGTCGAGCGCGGGCGTGCCGTTGTCAGCAGGCACGTCATTTTGTCGCGTGACATTTTGTCGCATCGCGAATTGTCGCCCCTTCTCATGTGGCACATCAGTCTCTTCCTCGTCGGTATCAAAGGCATCAATCACTACCGGCAACGGAGGTGCAATGTGAGTTGCAAAATTATCTATATCGTTGTGTTTCATTTAATTAACAGTCTTGTCAACATTAAGTGGTCATAATGACACTATAGGCACACACGGCAGTGTACCCACTTTGACAACTGCAAATGGCGTGCCATTATCACTCCACTCTCATTGACGCACCCGGTTGCACTCGCGACACTATGGTTGACGGCAACCACAGGGCAAGCAATGCGACCGCAATGAACCCCAAATTCAACAACAATATTTCACCTACCGGGATCACGACCGGCACACTGTTCATGTAGTAAGACACGGGGTCGAGTTTGATGATGTGAAAATGTTGTTGAAGCAACATGAGTGTTATTGCCAACACATTACCTATTACCATTGCTTGCACGACGACCTTGGCGGTCATGGCAATAAAGACGGTTCGCACCCCTGCATTGCCGGTGCCGAGAGCCTTGAGTAAACCGATAGTCCTCGTGCGTCGCAGCACAATCATCAACAACGTCGATATAACTGCAAAACAACTCACTATAAGCATCAACACGATTATCACAGCCACGTTGGTGTCGAGCATGTCAAGCCACGCGAAAAATGAACGATGTTTCATTGTTACCGGCACCATAGTATATTGTTGTGAACTATCAGCATTTACCATTAAGGCTGCGTAAAGTGAGATAGCGACCGCTTCGCTCTCAACGGGATCTTTGAGGGTTATCTCAACAGTGTGACACCGGGTTGTGTCACTACCGGTCATCACTTCGAGCAATGCCTTGTTGCCTATCGCCGTCATGCGGTCGAAAGCATCTAATTGTGTGTTAAAAACACCGACGACAGTCAACTTGCGCACCTTGATGCCATTAACGGCAAAGTAGGCATTCACACGTTCTCCTACATTCAATGACAAACGGTCGGCAACGGTCTCGGACAGTATTATTGCTGTAGTATCGGTCGGGGACGGCATGGTACCATCCACTATGCAGCCGGCGAGATATTCGCCGTCATAATCACGATCCACGCCGCGAAGTTGCAATGCTTCAAAATCATGCTCGGTTTTGAGCATCAACGGCTCGATCATCGTGCCGGTAACCGACGTTATGCAGGCTCGCATCTTGGGGTCGGCATTCACTACCGACCTCACATCATTGATGTTAATCATCGCGCTGTCGCCCAGCGAAGGCATCCACGCGTCATATACCTCGATGTGGGGCACCAAACCGTATAATTTCCCCTCTATTGTTCGTTTAAATCCTGTTGTGACGCACAACGACACAATCATCACCGCCACTGCAATGGCAATAGTAGTTATCGCTACCGCACGATTAACCGTTGTGCGCTCGCCGTCGCCATTGAGACTTAGCCTCCGGGCTATATAAATCCATCGGTTCATGGGTAATGATTCACTTCTTCAACCCTTCAGTTCTATCAAAATCGGTCAGGTTTTCAACATCGGCACGGGTTAGGGAATCCAAGTCGGGGAAGAAATGCAGTCCCGTTACCCGCTCCACCTGTGACAACGAATAGGTGTATAACTCCTTCTTGTCCTTGTCAGATGAATTACGATAGATAAAACCGATAGCGCGCGGCCCGTTGAGGCACAATACAACCTTGAAAAAAGCGTCGGGTACAGCGACTTGATTTTCTCCGATGAATTGCATTGTGTTGCTCTTGAAATACATCGGACCGGTGACGATGTATATGTCACCGTATTGTTCAGCCCACTTGCGACATGAATTTTCTATTGTGTTCCAAGCACCGGTATTGAGACTCCGGTCTTGCGGGCATATATTGGTCAGCAGGAACGTCTTGCTCATCGCCTCATAATTCCACTTGTTGTCACCTGCCGGACACAAGTGACCGCGAGTGTAACCGCTCTTCTTGTAATCGATATTACAGGCGCGTGGCATGGGCACATCGGTGTCCTCACGATAGTCGTTGGTGCGAGGTATCGGTCCGGTAGTGTGCGAGCCGTACAGATGCCATGCGACCCAATTGGGGCAGCGAGTATCACAATTGTAGGACACCACGTAGGACTTACGGACAAGCATCTGCTCGGATACACCCTCGATAGGTGACACTGTACCGACACCATGGAAATCGGTGGGGTCGTCAACACGCACCGGCTGCTCGACAGGAGGTGTGCTGACAAAGGCTGCCGACTCGGCTGCCGATAATTTTTCGTCTTTGCTATGGGTGCACGACACACATAGCAACAACGACAATGATATGACAAGTAACTTATTCATTCTTTTCTTGACTGTTGCGCATGCAAAGACTGTTGCGCATGCAAAGTTAGTAAAACAAAACTTGTGTTACAACTTTTGTTGCTCCATATCGGATTTGACAACTTGTAAACTTCATTTGTCTTGTCATATCAAGGAAAATCGTTAATTTTGCAGTAAATAATGCGATTTGAATGTGATGAATTTCCGTTTATTGATACTTTTGTTGGCATTGGTGTCATTGGGTTGTAGGCGTGCCGACACCAATATCGACCCGAACACAGTTAAGGACGAAGCGCCCACGGCATCACTACTAACCCTTGTCACTCACGACAAATACACCCTCGCCACGATAGATAACCCGTGGGGCAAAGGTGTGTTGCGTCAATATGCTCTCGTGCCTCGCAATACCGATTTACCCGACTCTTTACCTGCAGGTGCGGTCGTTGTACGCACCCCGATACAACGGGCACTGGTATATTCGGTGGTACACAGCAGTTTGTTAAAAGAATTGGGTGGCGGCGATGCTATTGGCGGTGTTGTTGATGCCATGTTTTTCACCGACCCCGAGGTTGGCGATGCCGTTAAAGCCGGCACTATTGCCGACTGCGGTTCGAGTGCTGCACCCGACATCGAAAAAATCATCGCCTTGCAGCCCGATGCCGTTATTTTGGACACTTACCAGAGTTTCAGTTATGGGCAGTTGAGCCACACGTCGGCACCCGTCATCGAATGTGCCGACTATATGGAAACGACTCCGTTAGGTCGTGCCGAATGGGTGAAATTTTATGGAACCTTGATTGGTCAACGCGAGCGAGCCGACTCGCTCTTCAACGCAGTAAAAGAGAGTTACCAATCGACCCGGTCACAGTGCGCCACTGCCAAGCGTCGACCTCGCGTACTGACCGAGACTGTCATCAGCGGCATTTGGAATGTCCCCGGCGGCAACAGTTACATGGCACGGTTGCTCGACGATGCCGGCGGTGACTACCCGTGGCGAGACACCGACAGTGCCGGCTCGTTGAACCTTGACATCACGAGCGTACTCGCGACAGCGCAAGATGCCGACGTGTGGCTCATCAAGTCGTTCAATATTCACACCCTTTCCGACTTGCTTGCCGCCAATGCGCTCAACGCCGAGTTTGCCGCTTACAAGTCGGGCAATGTGTACGTGTGCGACACCAACCGTTCGCGCTTGTACGAGAAATTTCCGTTTCACCCCGACGTGCTGTTGAGAGAATATCACAACATCTTCATCGGCAAGGATAAGGAGTTGATTTTTTTCAAGCGCATTGACCGATGAACGGACACCGATTTACCATAGTAATGGGGATAACAGGCTTGTTGCTTGTAATTACTGCCGTGGCTTGTTTACTGCACGGCACGGTAGACATTGATGCCCTTGCCGTGTGGCACGCGTTGACCGGCCAGGGTAGCGGCAATCACGCGTGGGATATAATTGTTGTCCACAGCCGCTTGCCCATGATAGTGACAGCGGCTCTGTGCGGAGCGGCTCTGTCGGTAGCCGGTCTGTTGTTGCAAACGACATTTGACAATCCCCTCGCGGGACCGTCAATATTGGGGGTGTCAAGCGGGGCGGGTCTCGGTGTTGCCATCGTGATGCTCGCCATGGGCGGGACGGCACCGGGCATGGCAGACTTGCAACTGAGTGCCGGTGTCACAGTACTTGCCGCCGCATGGCTGGGTGCCATTGCTGTGCTCGCTATACTGATAGCCATGGCATCAATAGTGCGCAACAGCACCATGCTACTCATCGTGGGCATTCTTGTCAGTTACTTGACAGGTAGCATTATTTCTTTGTTAAACTCGGTTGCCAACGAACAAGGTGTTCACAGTTATGTGGCATGGGGGTTAGGCACGTTCGGCGGTGTGAGCACAGCACAACTGCCCCTTTACAGTGCAGTCATTATCATTGCTATAATCGGAGCGTTCTTGATGATCAAGCCACTCAACGCACTGTTATTGGGGACACGATATGCCGAGAACCTCGGAGTCAACACGCGACGAACACGAGTAATACTGCTATTGTTAACAGGAGTACTCACAGCAACAGTGACCGCCTACTGCGGTCCCATAGGCTTCATTGGACTTGTAGTACCACACATCGCACGCCTCGCCCTCGGCACCGGAAATCACACTCACCTCATACCGGCATCAGCCCTAATGGGAGCGGTTGTAACACTATTGTGTGCTTTATTAAGCGTGAGCGGTCCTCACGGAGTCATTCCAATCAATGCAATCACTCCGATTATCGGTGTTCCCGTGATCATCTATATCATTATCAACCGTCGACGCATCAACTACTTCAACTGACAATGGGAGCGATTTTGACAACCCACTCGCTGGAGGTGGGATATGACGGCAAGCCTCTTCTCGGCAACATGACACTCTCGCTTCACGGTGGTGAGATGACAGCCTTGCTGGGACGCAACGGCGCGGGTAAATCCACGTTGTTGAAAGTGCTGACTCGCGCCGAACGACCTTTAGGCGGGACAATCACCGTTAACGGGCGTGAAATATGGCAATACACTGCGTCGCAGTGGGCTCGCACGATGTCTGTCGTCACCACCGAACGCACTATGGTTGGAGCGTTAACGGTCACCGAGGTCGTCTCGTTGGGCAGACAACCGCACACGGGTGTGCTGGGGCGACTTAACGCTACCGACCGCGACATCGTGCGACATGCGATTGACGCAGTGGGCATGAACGACCTGGCAACGCGCTATTTCGCTTCGCTGAGCGATGGTGAGCGACAAAAGGCGATGATAGCGCGCGCGATAGCCCAACAAACACTGATTATCGTTCTTGATGAACCGACAGCGTTTCTCGACGTGGCAAGCCGCATCGAGACGATGCAACTGCTACACGACATTGCCCGTACCGAGGGCGTTGCCGTGTTGCTAAGCAGTCACGACGTGAGTCAATCGGTCACCGTTGCCGACAAGTTATGGGTTATTGACAGTGCGAGACGGTTGCACGACGGCACGCCCGACGAGATCATCGGCAAGGGCACAATGAATAATGTGTTTGAAAATCAGCACATTCGTTTCGACCGCACCCGTTTGGACTACTACATGGAATAGTCCCTATTCCCGACAGTTATATCTCGCGTATAACGCGACACGGATTACCGGCGGCGAGCACTCCGGCGGGAATGTCGTGCGTCACCACGCTGCCGGCACCTATCACCGTGTTACTGCCGATAGTCACACCGGGCACCACGGTTACGTTTCCACCGATCCACACGTTGTCACCAACCGTAATCGGTAATGAATACTCCAAGCCCCTATTGCGTTGCTCTACATCAAGAGGGTGACCGGCAGTATAGAAACTGCAATTGGGACCGAGAAACACATGGTCACCGAACGTAACACGCGCCTCATCGAGAATCATAAGATTGGCATTGGCAAAAAAATCCTCACCGACCTCAATGTTAAACCCGTAATCACACATGAAGGGCGAGATTATTTTAAAACGCTCACCCGTGTGACCCAACAAAGTACGCATCAAGGTAGCACGCCCCTCAAGGTCGCTCGGCAACATCATGTTATAGCGGTGACACGCGTCGTGGCATCGGTCTAACAACTCAAGCAACTCGGGGTAACCCACAGCATCGTACAGGTCACCACTCATCATCTCTCGCAATATTTCTTCTATCGTCTTCACTGCGCTGCAATTATTTTCGGTCATAACTCACGCGTCCGTCACTCGTCAAGGTCAATCAACACATATTGCTTCGACCCCAAACCTATCATTTCGGCATAGTCGGTAATATAAGTGCCGTGCTGACGATTGATGCGCTCGATGAGAGGTTTGTTGTCATCACCCGGGCGACCGCTGTAATTGAACACCTTGTCAAGACATGCCTGATCGACGGCAACGGGGTCGAGCGATGCCATGATGCCCATGTCCTGCAACTCGGGTTTTGCAGGGTGACCGTCGCAGTCACAGTCGACCGACATATTATTCATAACGTTGATGTAAATCACACGACCGCCGAAGTAATTGTGAACGGCTTGAGCAGCGGCAGCCATCGACTCGAGGAAATCGTCCTGGGTGGGACCGGCTGCGATATACTCGGGTGTCCACGTCAACTGTGCATCGGTCGTCTTACCTGCCGAGTGAATATAGGCCTTGCCTGCAGTTGAGGCGACTCCGATGCTCGCATTCTTGAGCACACCACCAAATCCGCCCATAGCATGTCCCTTGAAATGAGCAAGATTAATCATGAAGTCATACCCCATGAGGTGTTCGCCTACAATATCATATTTCAGGTGACGCTTGTCCTTGATTGGAATGCGTATTTCGCCGAACTCGTCCATCAGGTCGACGGCAAAGATCGAGTCGAAACCGTGTTCATGAATTGTTTCCCAATGTTTTAGAGGATCTTGACGCGAGCCTCCATAGGCGGTACAACATTCAACTATTGTCCCGTTAACCTCATCAACGAGATTTCTAATCAGTGTCGGTTTCAAGTAATGGTTATTACCGCCCTCGCCTGTTGAGATCTTCACTGCCACGCGCCCGGTTGCCTCGCAATCCAACGCTTTGTAAATCTTCACTAACGACTCGGGAGTTATCTCACCGGTAAAATACACTTTCGACTGCGCATAAGTCATCACGTTCGTCACCAGCAACAATGCGGTTAATATCAATCTGCTCGTTTTCATAGTTTGATTGTCATTTAAATTTTGCAACAAAGATACAACTTTATTTTTACAGTTTACACCTTTAGCCGCTAACAATCGTTCGGCAACACCCATTGCACTGCTGACAGGACGTGGGGCGAACGAAAACAAGAGGGTGCGTCACGACCTTGACACACCCCCTTTTATCGGCAACCTGTCGTGTAGCGGCAGTTACCGCTTACATGATTTTAATTTATCAATTTGAAAGTCTTGTCGGCAATACGGACGATGAGCACACCGGCAGGCACCTCAATAGTGTTGCTGCCGACATTAACCGATACCAGCCGTTCACGACCGTCTACCGTGAGAATGCTCACCACCCCGTCAACGGGCGTGTCAATCACGAGCATGCCACCCACGATGCGTGCGACCGATTGTGAGTCGCTCACGTCCACCACACCTGTAGTGGAATCCACGGTCACGATACAAGTTGCACTGTAACCGCCGACAGCGGCAGTGATTGTCGATACTCCGCTTTGCAAGCCGGTGATGTTTCCTCCGACAACGGCGGCACGTCGAGGAGCGTTGCTACCTGTTCTCAACGGTGACACGTCGCCGCTTGACACGCTCACCACTGTCGGGTCGCTACTCGTCCAAGTGATCGGTGTACTCACGTTGGTGCCACTCACGGTTGCCTGCAACGAGAATGTCGCGCCCAAACCCAACCTGAAGGCGGGATATTCAAGCGTCACCCCGGTTATCGTTTCGGTCATATCGTCAAAATAAACGACATTATAGTGTCCTTCACCATCGACTGTGGTACCAAGTTCATAGTAACGGTCACTATTGATGTTGTAAATATTCACCGTTTGAGTTCCGCTGCCATTATTAATCACAATATTGACTGCATAATCTTCTGCCGTGATTTCATATTCCATATAATACCACGGCATACCGTCGATCATCTTCACATTATCACTCAATGTACCGGGCCACGTCGTGAGCACAGTCGAGGCGTCCCATGAGTGGAAGTACACGTTATCCCAGTCATCGGGCAACTTAAAATAAACGGTAGCGATATACGGTTCAAAGGGTGTTGTTTCACTTACGTTATATTTTCCCTGACCATCGGTAGTGGTGTCGAGTTCGTAGTAAACTGTTTCCGTAATCCCGGTGATGTCCACCGTTTGTTTACCATTGTTATTGTTGTTGATTACAACATTCACATTGGCACCTTCGGTAGCGATGGTAAAGGTGCGGTAACACCATGTTTCGCCTCCGATGACAACTGTCGTCGTCGCACCTCCGGGCCAATCGTCGTTGAGAGTCGTTCCGTCGGCATTATTAATGGTTCCATCACTCCCCCATGCATGCATCATCACCGTGTCCCAACCGCTCGCAGGTTTCTTGAAGTAAACGGTCACATCGTAGGGGGTGAACTGTATCACCGGATCAACGGGGTCGGGGTCTGACGGGTCAAGCACCTCGTATTTGCCGTTATTTAATAACGCTCCGAGTTTGTAATACACGTCGCCGGTAATACCCGTTATGTCGTTAGTTTGGCTTCCGTCACCATTACTGAAAATGACGTTGAAACTGTAATTGTCGTCCGCCCTCTCAAATGTGTGATAGTAGTAGGTATCACCATCTATCACTGTTGTGGCTGTTATCTCGGTGCCGGGCCAGCTGCCCAATGCCTTACTGTCGTTGCTGTCCCAACTATAGTAGTACACATGTTCCCAACCCGGATCCTTGAAATAGACTGTTGCCGTGAGTGGTACCACGACTTGGTCGGTTATATCATCCACAGTGTATGGAGAATTATTGTTACCTCCACCCGTGATCTCAAAGAAAACATCTTCGGTAATACCCTCAAGATTTTCGGTTTGATTGGTATTGCCGTTACTACCCTTGTTAAAAACAAGATTAACGGTATAGGAACTCGAAGTTTTGGGATAAGAGAAATAGTAATAGGTTACGCCATCTATTTCCTTGGTCGCCGTAACGCGCTCGCCGGGCCACGTGCCGTTAGGATTTTCGCCGTCACTGTCCCACGAGTAGTAATAGACATTAGTCCAGCCATAACTTGAACCGGGATCCTTGAGGTACACCGTGATGGGGTCGGGTATGGTGTAAGAACGTTCGGCGTTGCTACCCGACACCACGTTGTTTCCATTCAATAGAGCCACCTTGAGCGTCATGCTTTCATCAACACGCACAGTCGAGCCACCGGACACCCGTGTCCCGTTGTCGGCAGCAGGTGTCGTACCGTCGGTGGTATACACCAGCGTGGTGTAGGACGATGACACCGCTGTGAGTGTCACATCAAACGCGGTGCCATAATAACCCGACGGTTTATCTATCCACGCCAAATTTGCCGAAGTGGGCATAAAATACTTGTAGTTGTCGCCTTCTAAAATTTCAACCGTGTTACTCGGTCCGGCATAGGTGTCAACATTACTGCCCACGGCACATATCAGTGTTGTCTTGGTTCCGGTGGTTGTCACCACATAACGTGACGCGGTGGAAGAGGACTGTGAATAGGTGCTTGTGTTGGTCACACCTGCAGCCTTGCGTGCTGCAATCATATTCTTCAATTCGGCGGAATAGGCTTTCCAATGTGGCAAGAAGATACACGGTGTACCGGGCATGGCAAGCATGAAAGCGTTGGCTGCCAAAATGTCGTGTTCTATCGGATCCTTGCTGTAACCGGTCACGTTGCCGCGATCCTGTGTATCATGATTTTCAACAAACGTCACAGCCCACTGCTTATAACTGCCACTCTCGAAATTGTTACTTACCAACGGATAACCGCCACCCCCGGTATTAGCCTGACCGAGTTTTGTCCAATCGTTGTCGTTAATCGCGTTACGCACCGTATATCGAAACTGGAAGTCGAACGCAGCACTGGTGGGTACACCGCTTGATTTGGTGCCGTCTATCCAAGTCTTTATTTCACTGCCGGTTTTCCAGCACTCGCCCACACTGAACTGCGGTTGAGCCGAATTGTTGTACATTGCAGTGTAAATGGGAGAATAACCCGCCACCATGTCGTAACGGAAACCCACGTACCCGAGGTCATTGAGCAACATGTTCAAGTAAGCCTTGACGTTGTTCTGCACATTTGTACTGGTGTGATCCAGGTCACGCATACCGGTCTAGCCGTCACCCGTGTCGGGATTACCGAGATTTTCACCGCTTTGCAAGTGTTGCGCAGTCTCACCACCATCATCGTCACTCACAATATCACTCGCTGTGAGACGGTAGGTAACACCATTATATGTTTCACTTACAAAATCAGTCCAGTTGCTTTCGTTTTGACGGTGATTGATAACCACATCACCGATAATACCGATGTTATGAGCGGACATCGTGGCGACCATAGTACGCAACTCGCTCTCGGTACCGAACGAACTGTTGTAGTGCCCCGGGAACCAATATCTGGGGGAATAACCCATTTGATTACCGTCACCGCAATTACCGGCATTAGGTATCCAAAGTAAATCAATGTGACCGTCCAAGTCGGCTGCCATGCTCTGCAAGTTTGTCCACTTGGTGTCAGCATAACTGTCCCATGAGAAACCTTGCATCATCACGCCACCGTAGTTACCGGGCCAACCCTGTGCTATAGCAGCACTTGAAGTGAGCATTACTGCCGACATCAATGTTAGTGTTGTTTTCATCGCGTTATATCTTGGTTATATGTTATATGTTATATGATAAAAAATTGTTGAACTATCAGATTTACAAACTTTGAGTGCTTTGGACAACAAATCTACACATTATCTTGAAAAAAAACAACAAATCACAAGCAAAAACAGCAAAATTGCCCGAAAACGATAGTACGAAACAAAATATTTGCGGAAATATGTAAAAAATGTTACCTTTGCGGATAATGAAACTCACGGTCGGATCTCATTTGCTCGGATGTCTCGCTATCTTGCCGTTGTTTACACGACAACGATGGGTTGTGCACCTCAAGTCAAATCAATAGAAACCGCCGTTAAAACAACTAAAATCAAACACAATGTACGAACAAGACGGACGTGGCTTATACATCGCACACAGCGACAACGGCCCTATTAGCATTACCGCTCGCATGGCAAATCGCCACGGGTTGATTGCCGGTGCAACCGGCACGGGTAAGACGGTTTCACTACAAGTGTTAGCCGAAACATTTTCTCAAATGGGAGTTCCCTGTTTCATGGCAGACATGAAGGGCGATTTGTCGGGCATCAGCCAAGCCGGCAAGTTGAGCGGTTTTATCGAGAAACGCATGCCGGAGTTCGGTATTGAAAACCCGCAATTTGCAGCATGCCCCGTCCGTTTCTACGATGTTTACGGTCAGCAAGGTCACCCCATGCGCGCCACCATTTCGGCTATGGGACCCGACTTGTTGGGACGCCTGCTCGAACTGAACGACACTCAAACCGGAGTGCTGCACATCATCTTCCGTATTGCCGATGAACGCGGTTGGTTCATGGACGACATCAAGGACTTGCGCGCCATGCTTGACCATGTTGCTCGCAATGCTAAAGCATACACGACCCGCTATGGCAATGTATCATCATCGAGCGTCGGTGCAATTCAACGCGCTTTGCTATCGCTCGAGAACCAGGGCGGAGACAAGTTCTTCGGGTTGCCCGAATTTGACATCAACGACCTGCTCGCCGTGAAAGACGGCAAAGGCGTGATGAGCGTGCTCGCTGCCGACGAACTGATGCTGCGCCCGAAGTTATACAGTACATTCTTGCTATGGCTCATGAGTGAATTGTACTCCACCTTGCCCGAGGTGGGCGACCTTGACAAGCCCAAGTTGATTTTCTTCTTTGACGAGGCACACATGCTATTTGACGGCACGAGTAAGGCAATGGTTGACAAAATCGAACAAGTGATACGTCTTATTCGCAGTAAGGGTGTCGGCATTTATTTTGTCACCCAGAGCCCGACCGACATTCCCGATGTTATATTGGGGCAATTGGGTAACAGGGTGCAACACGCGTTGCGCGCTTTCACGCCCAAAGATCAAAAAGCGGTCAAGACGGCTGCCGACACGTTCCGTGCCAATCCGACCTTCCGCACCGACGAAGCCATCATGAACCTCGAGACCGGCGAAGCCTTGGTGAGCGTGCTTGATGAGAAAGGTGCTCCTACGGTGGTTGAACGAGCCAAGATGCTGTTCCCACTCAGCCAAATCGGTGCGATTAGCGAGGGGCAGCGACTTGATGCGATAAAGAGTTCAGCCATCTACGGCAAATATGACACGACCGAAGATCGCGAGAGCGCATTCGAGGCTTTGCTTGCCGAGGACGAGGAGCGCGCCGAGTTGGAAGCCCGTGAAGCCGAGGCTGCAGCCGAGTTGGAGGCGAAAAAGAAAGAAGAAAAAGCGAATGGCAACAAGCCATCCACGATGAAAAAGGTGTGGAAAGCCATTATTACCGCTATCACCACTACTATCGCCACGATAATAGGCTCGAGTGTCAGCAACAAGATTACCGGCAAGAAGAGTAATACCACGGGCAAGACCGCTGCCGGTCGCGTTGCCAAGAATGCGACAAGTGCAGCCACTCGCACCATCATACGCGATGTGCTGGGCAACGTCATCAAGTAAAGCAGTCAACATTTCATTTACCCGTCGGTGCGGTCGGACTTGAACTCGAATAGCCATACGCGGACACATTCGTCCCTATCGGCTATTCGATGTTTGAGTGTGTATATCATCGGTTTGATTTAAATATCGTCATTGGGTAAAAACCTTACCCGTACGCTTGGTTAATGGAGTTTCTGATACAATTCGGATACTTGGGACTGTGCTTGAGTGCATTCATCGCCGGCAGTGTATTGCCACTGAGTAGCGAATTGGTGTTGAGCGCATGTATTCTCAAGTTGCACTTGTCGCCCATGCTGTGCCTGCTATGGGCGACAGTGGGCAACGTGGGTGGCGGCATGACTTGCTATTGGTTAGGTTCGTTGGGCAACATGGAGTGGATTGAGCGTTATGCCCACGTGAGTCATGAGAAGTTGGAGCGCGCCCGACGATGGGTGGAACATCGGGGAGCATGGATGGCATTTTTCGCGTTTTTACCCATTCTCGGCAGTGCAATAACGGTCGCCCTCGGCTTCATGCATGCCGACAAAAAGATTGTCTTGGCGGCAATGACCGTCGGGAAGGCATTGCGTTACGGCATTCTCATCGCCGGACTGCTGTCAGTGTTTTGATTTTTCACCATTTATAGGGATTTTCATCAAGTCACATCGCCACAAATAGTTATAGCGCAAGGGAAGAATTATGTATATATTTGCAGGAAATATCCACATCGATGAAATTATCAGAACTTAAAACCGGTGAAAGCGGTATCATAGTCAAGGTGGCGGGTCACGGCAGTTTTCGCAAGCGCATCGTTGAGATGGGTTTTATTCGCGGCAAGCAGGTTGACGTACTCTTGGCCGCACCGTTGCGCGACCCGGTGAAATATAAGATAATGGGCTACGAGGTGAGTCTGCGCCACGAGGAAGCCGACCACATTGAGGTTGTCAGGGTTGATGAAGTCGAGACGCCGCTCATCGGCGAGATTGAGAAAACGGAGCCTAAACTCGAGCAAGTTCGTGCCGAGGCGGTGCGCCGTCGTCGTGTTATCAATGTCGCGCTTGTGGGCAATCCCAATTGCGGCAAGACATCACTGTTCAACTATGCCAGCGGTGCCCATGCCCGGGTGGGCAACTACAGCGGTGTCACCGTCGATGCCACCGTTGCCACGGCTCACTTTGAGGGCTACGAATTCAACTTGATTGACTTGCCGGGCACTTATTCCTTAACGGCCTACAGCCCCGAGGAGTTGTACGTGAGGCGTCACATTATCGACACCACTCCCGACATCGTGATAAATGTCATTGACGCGAGCAACCTCGAGCGCAATCTCTACTTGACCACACAACTCATCGACATGAACCTCAAGATGGTGTGTGCATTGAACATGTACGATGAGTTCGAGCGACGTGGCGACAAACTGGACATCAACACGCTGAGCACACTGCTCGGCGTGCCGATGATTCCCACCTCGTTCAAGAGCGGACGTGGCGTGGACTTGTTATTCCATGTTATCATCAACATGTATGAGGGTGTTGACTTCATTGACAGCGACGGGCACATCAATCCGGAGGTTGCCGAGGACATTAGGAAATGGCACGAGGACAACGTGAGCGGCATACCTCACGAGCACCCCGAGGACTTTGCGAGCGGTGACACCCCCGAGCACAACTACTACCGTCACATTCACGTCAATCACGGTCCTCACATCGAGCGTGCCATTGACATGGTGAAACTCACCTTGCAGGGCGAGGGCGGAGCCGACCGCACCCGTCACAGTACCCGTTATCTGGCGATTAAGTTGCTGGAGAACGACAGCGAAGCACTCAAGGTCGCTCACGACATGCCCGGCAGTGAAGCGGTTCTCGCTGTGACCGAAATGGCCAAAGCACAAATCGCCGCCGACACACGGGAAGATAGCGAGACCGCTATCATGAATGCCAAGTACGGCTTTATTCACGGCGCACTGCAAGAGGCTGAGTACGCCGAGGGTACAGAACATGACAACTATCGCACAACCCACTTCCTCGACCACATTTTATCCAATCGTTACATCGGATTTCCACTGTTTTTCATCATCATGTTTGTGATGTTCTACGTGACCTTCACGCTGGGCGAATATCCGATGCAGTGGATCGAAGCGGGTGTTGAATGGTTGAACGCAACAGTCACCGCCCACATGAGCGAGGGACCGCTGCAAGCCATGATAACCGACGGCATCATCGGTGGTGTCGGTTCGGTAATCGTGTTTTTGCCACAGATATTGATTTTGTATGCTTTCATCTCGTTCATGGAAGACTGCGGATACATGGCACGAGCGGCGTTCATCATGGACAAGGTGATGCACACCATCGGTTTACACGGCAAGTCGTTCATACCGCTTGTGATGGGTTACGGCTGTAATGTTCCTGCCGTGATGGCAACACGCACCATCGAGAGTCATCGCAGCCGGTTGATAACGATGATGATATTACCCTTCATGAGTTGCAGTGCACGGCTACCCATATACTTGATGCTGACCGGAGCCTTTTTTGCGCCCGAGCATCGCGCGTTTGTCATGATTTCACTCTACGCCGTTGGGGTGCTGATCGCCGCTTGTGTCAGCAAAGTTTACAGTACATTTATCACTCGCGAGCCCGACTCGCCGTTTGTAATGGAGTTGCCGCCTTACCGCTGGCCCACAATGCAAGCCACCCTGCGGCACACGTGGGAAAAAGGCAAGGAATACCTCAAGAAGATGGGTGGTATCATACTCGTGGCGAGCGTCATCGTGTGGGCACTCTCCTACTTTCCCCACAATGCATCGCTCGACAAGCAGGCACAGCAAGAACACAGTTATATAGGCATGATGGGAAAAACGATAGAGCCGGTCTTTGCACCGCAAGGCTTTAACTGGAAACTCGATGTCAGCCTTATTGCAGGTGTCGGCGCAAAAGAAATTGTAGCGTCAACATTAGGCGTGATTTACACCGATGATGACAGTTACAGCGATGACGACACCTTCGAGGGTGCCGAACATGAGCGCAAGTATGCCGAGTTACATCAGGCGATGGCTGCCGACGGCATCACACCACTTAGTGCCTATGCTTACCTGTTGTTCATCTTACTGTACTTCCCGTGTATAGCAACTATCGTCGCCATCAAGAACGAGTTGGGCTCGTGGCGCAAAGCGGCAGGCATAGCAGCTTACACGACTGCGTTGGCATGGGTGGTGAGTGCCCTATTCTTCCAAGCGGGTGTTTTATTGGGCTATTGATTGGCTACCATGGCATCACGGGACAAGACACACGGCTACTTGTCGTAAGCATCGAGAGCGTTGCGCAACTCGTACTGAATTTGAGTGACCACAGCCGGTGGTGAAATGATGCGCACACCGGCACCGAAGCCCAACATGACAGAGTAAAACTCCTTGTTGGGTATTAGCGACACCTCAAAGGTCACCGCTCCGTCACTGTGACGCTCCACCTCATGCTGACTGTGGTGAAGGGGTTTGGTGGATATATATGCCGCTTGCAGGCGTGATGCCTTGAATTGTATTGTTTGCCTCACTCCGATGCGGGTAACCCCTATAATGTCATCAAAGTAAGTTGCCGGATCGAAACGCGGATTGTCGCGATAGACAAAGTTCTCCATCACTTTGAAGTCAACAATGCGATCGAGTGCGAAATTATATAACTTGTGATCAGATGCACGCGAACAAAACAGGAACCAACGATTGTTGTATTCCTTGAGCATGTGTGGGAAGACGATATAGTTTTGTGGCTGTCGCGCATTGAACGACAGGTAACGCACCTTGATGGTCTCGCGCCTGACAATGTGATTGTATAACGGATTAAGCAGTTCCAGCCCCTTGAAGTCGTCGTTGCGTTCAAAGTCCACCACAGGATACTTGCGACCGCGCGCCATACCTATACTGTCCTGCAAACGACTGACAATGTCACTCATGCGGTCAAAATGGTTGAAACGTTCCATTTGACGCAACAAGTCAACCGCCTCGCTGATGCGGTCGATGTCGGCAGGTGTGAGCGGCAGTTTAGTGATGGAATAATCGGGGTCACTATACCTGTAATACTTGTGGTCGTACACCTCAATGGGAGCTTCATAACCCAACTTCTCGCTACGCATTATTTGTATATCCCCCTGCACCGTGCGTACACTCACACCGTCGCGCTTGCCCTCGAACTCACAGAGCGCATCGGAACACGCCCTCACCAAGTCTTGCAGCGTCCACCGACGATAACGATTACGCAAACAACGATCTATCGTCTTGTAACGAATTAATGCATTCTTATTTACCGGCATAACAACTGTATCATGTTTCGTTGCAAATTTACAATTTCATTCCGACTGATACAAACAAATGGTTTGATAAATTTGATTTAACTCTCTTTAACACCGGCGTTTATTAATTATTATTATCTTTGCGCCATTAACAAACGGTTATCTAATGAAGACCTATCTCATTACCGGCGGAGCGGGATTTATAGGCTCCAATTTTGTAAAATATGTGCTTGACAAGTGGGGCACCGAAGTCAGTGTTGTTATACTTGATGCGCTCACCTATGCCGGCAATTTGACGAGTTTGAGTGATGTCCTCGACTCGGACAACGTGACAATGGTGCGTGGCGACATCGGTGACAGCGCTCTCGTTACAACGTTGTTGAGAACACACAACCCTGACTTTATCGTCAATTTTGCCGCCGAGAGTCATGTAGACCGCAGTATCACCGGTCCGCGCCTATTTCTCGAAACAAACATTTTAGGAACACAGAATTTATTGGAATGTGCCCGCCACGCGTGGAAGGGCGAGGAACACTTGCACAAATTCTTACAAGTCAGTACCGACGAGGTGTACGGCTCGCTGAATAAAGAATATGATGAGCCACGTCCGCTCGTTGTGAGCGAGGCATTGAAAGAAGTCGTCGGCACTCGTGACGACCTCGTGTGCTACGGCTCACTCTTTTTCACCGAGCAGACACCTGTCGCGCCACGGTCGCCTTACAGCGCAAGTAAAACATCGGCCGATTTGCTCACGCTCGCCTATCACGAGACCTACGGCTTGCCGGTGAACATCACGCGTTGCAGTAACAATTACGGTCCCTATCACTTCCCGGAGAAACTGATTCCGCTTGTGATTAATAATATCTTACAAGGCAAGTCATTGCCGGTGTACGGCAAGGGGCTCAATGTGCGTGACTGGCTTTACGTGACCGATCACTGCAAGGCGATAGATCTCGTTTTGCGTCACGGTCGTGTGGGAGAGATATACAATATAGGCGGATTTAACGAGCAGAGCAACATTGATATTGTAAAACAAATAATTGCCATTATCGCTCGCATCATGCACACCGAGCCCGATTACCGCAGGTTGCTCGAGTGTCCTGTCGAGGTGATTAATGAGGACTTGATCACCTATGTTACCGATCGTCCGGGGCACGATATGCGCTACGCCATTGACCCGACAAAGATAGCGACCGAATTGGGGTGGTATCCCGAAACGCCGTTTGCCACCGGCATCGAACTCACCGTACGTTGGAATCTTGACAATCGCCGGTGGGTCAAAGATGTCACGTCGGGTGAATACATGCAATACTACGAGCGACAATACAACGGTCGTCATGATAATTAATTCTCATACGGGCACTGCTTGCCCCCACGAGAGCCGAATAACAATAAAATAACACCTA
Source organism: uncultured Porphyromonadaceae bacterium (assembly GCA_937901905.1). Taxonomy (GTDB): domain Bacteria; phylum Bacteroidota; class Bacteroidia; order Bacteroidales; family Muribaculaceae; genus Sodaliphilus. The sequence continues at coordinate 58,917 of CALDIF010000084.1, forward strand.
ACACGTCAACCGATAACATGAAAGGAATCGTACTTGCCGGAGGCAGTGGTACACGACTTTATCCCATCACCCGAGGCATATCCAAACAGTTACTGCCCATATATGACAAACCCATGGTATACTACCCTATCTCGGTACTCATGTTGGCAGGAATTCGAGAGATCTTGATAATCAGCACACCACACGACTTGCCGTTGTTCCGTCGTATGTTGGGTGACGGTTCGTCACTCGGAATACAATTCAGTTATGCCGAGCAACCTCGTCCCGAGGGCTTGGCTCAAGCATTTATTATCGGGCGCGAGTTCATCGGCGATGACGACGTGTGCATGGTGCTGGGTGACAACATTTTTTATGGTCAGGGGTTCACAGGTATGCTACGTGATGCGGTGAGGCTCACGAGCGAGAGCCGCACGGCACATTTGTTCGCCTATCCCGTGCCCGATCCGCAGCGGTTCGGCGTGGTGGCTTTCGATAACAACGGACGTGCGACAAGCATTGAGGAGAAACCCGTCAATCCCCGGTCACACTATGCCGTTACCGGTCTATACTTCTATCCTAACGACGTGACTCGTGTTGCAGCCGAAATCAAGCCCAGCGCTCGCGGCGAATTAGAGATAACGAGTGTCAACGAGTGGTACTTGGAACGGCGACGAGTGCAAGTAACCACGTTAGGTCGTGGCTTCGCATGGCTCGACACCGGCACATTCTCGTCCATGCTCGATGCGTCCAACTTTGTCCAGACTATCGAAACATTGCAAGGCATTCAAGTGGCTGCATTGGAAGAAATTGCCTATCGCAAGGGTTGGATCGATCGCGAACAACTGCTCACACTTGCTGCAGTAATGGAGAAAAACCACTATGGTCAATACTTAATCAACCTCGCCAATAATGGAAAACAATACCCGACCACAACTGATTAACTTGTCGCAGATAACCGACCGTCGCGGCAATCTCACCGCTATCGAAAGTGCCGGTGAATTGATACCATTCGAGATCAAGCGAGTTTACTATTTATATGATGTGCCTGCCGGAGCCGAGCGAGGCGGACACAGTCATCGCTCGTGTCATGAGGTGCTGATTGCGCTCAGCGGCAGTTTTGATGTCACTATTGACGACGGTCGCCGGCATCGCACGATCACCCTCAATCGTCCTTTTCAAGCCCTGCACATCGTGCCGGGAATATGGCGCACATTACAAAACTTTGCGTCGGGGTCGGTGTGTCTCGTGTTGGCAAGCGAGCACTACGACGAGTCGGACTATGTGCGCCGTTATTTGTCATTTTTGAAGTTGAAACGCGAGGAGCCTGCCGGTGCTCGTGTCACAATCGGAGACCTCACATGAACATTCCCTTTCTTGACCTGAAAGCGTCAGGCGCAGCGATTGAAGCGCAGTTGATCGCAGCGGCGACCGATGTGATAACGAGCGGTCGCTATTTGCGTGGCGAGCAAACTGCGGCACTTGAGCGAGATGTGGCACGGTTGTGCGAAACGCGCCACTGCGTAGCGGTGAGTAACGGACTTGATGCCTTGCGACTCGTTTTACGGGCATGGATTGAACTGGGCTTGTTACACCACGGCGACAAGGTTGCGGTGCAGGCAAACACCTACGTGGCGAGCGTACTCGCCATCAGCGACATGGGGCTTGTGCCCGTCCTCGTGGAGCCGTCATTGCAAACGATGAACATTGACACCGATGCCCTGCGCGAAGCGGTCGAACACGATAAAGGCATACGGGCTGTGATGCCGGTACACCTCTACGGTTCACCTTGTTGGGACACTACATTGCTCGACGTTGTCGAGCAACACGGTTTGCTCGTACTGGAAGATAATGCACAAGCCATCAATGCCACGTCACCCCACATCGGGATTAACGGCAAGTTCAAGACCGGCTCACTCGGTAATGCGGCGGCTTGCAGTTTTTACCCGACAAAAAACCTCGGAGCACTGGGCGATGCCGGTGCCGTGACGACCGATGACACCACACTTGCCGATACCGTCAGGGCGTTGGCAAACTACGGCAGCGACCGACGTTACCACAATATATATAAGGGGTATAATTGTCGCATTGACGAAATACAGGCCGCCATGTTGCGTGTCAAGATCAAGCACTTGGAAACCGAGACAACCCGACGACAACTCATAGCCACGACCTACGATGAGCACATCAGCAATCCTGTCGTGACTCGACCGCTGATTAATAACAACCGTGGGCAGGTGTGGCATCAGTACGTGATACGCGTGCGCTGCGGTGCACGCGACCGCCTGCGCGAATATCTCGCCGGAGCCGGTGTGGGCACCGACATTCATTACGCCGTGCCACCTCATCGACAGCCATGCTATGCCGGTGCTTTCAATAACATTTCATTACCGCTTACCGAACAGTTGGCGAGCGAGGTCGTCAGCCTACCTATCGCTGCACCGCTCACCGTGACTCAAGCGACCGAAATTGCCGATTTGATTAATCGCTTCGATGCAGTTTGATTCCTACATATACGGCATTTTTCTGCCCATAGTGTTCGTGTTGTATTGGTCGTTGCGCCACCGCCTCGGAGCGCAAAACCTCTTGTTACTTGCCGCAAGTTATCTGTTTTACGGCTGGTGGGATTGGCGTTTCCTGTCACTGATATTATTCACCTCACTGACGACTTATTGTACCGGATTGTTTATCAAGCCTGACGGGTCACGTGGCTCGCGATATTTGACGGTATTGAACATCGTTGTCAACCTTGCTGTGTTGGCGGTATTTAAATATCTGAATTTCTTCGCCACCGAGTTGTCCCTTTTATTGACGACCATGGGTATTCACGCCGGGTGGACAACGCTCAACCTTGTGTTGCCGGTGGGCATCTCATTCTACACGTTCCAAGCCATCAGTTACACCATTGACGTGTATCGCGGTGACGTGCCTGCGACCCGTCGTGTTGTGCCTTTTCTCGTATATGTGAGTTTCTTTCCGCAATTAGTCGCCGGTCCCATCGAACGAGCGAGCAATCTGCTGCCACAATTCCTGCGTGTGAAACAATGGGATTATGCCGTCGCAGTAACCGGAATGCGACAAATCCTGTGGGGACTGACCAAGAAAATTGTCATTGCCGACACTCTCGCGGGTGCGGTAGATATTGATTTCTATCACCCCGGCGCGATGAATCCCCTCGCATTGATAGTGGGCGCCGTGCTGTTCTCATTCCGGATTTATGCCGATTTCTCGGGTTATAGTGACATTGCCATCGGCTCGGCACGGTTATTGGGCATCAAGTTACAGCCTAATTTCCGTTACCCCTTCTTTTCGCGTTCATGGCGAGAATTGTGGCAGCGGTGGCACATCTCATTAATGACGTGGTTCAAACTCTATGTTTACTTTCCGTTAGGCGGTTCGCGTCATGGCAGAGTGCGAACGACAGTTGCCACATTGACAGTGTTTCTGTTGTCGGGACTGTGGCACGGAGCCGACTACACTTTCGTCTTGTGGGGGTTGGCAGGAGGATTGTTGCTGATACCGTCGGTGTGGTTGCGCCCACAACGCGAAATCGGCGAGCCTCAGTTAAAAGATATTCCGCGATGTTTAGCGGTGTTCGCCGGTTTCACCGCAGTATTTGTCCTGTTTCGCGTCAACGACATGGCTCACCTCAACGAGTGGCTCGGCACGATTGTGCACGGCAACTATAGCCTCAACTACGTTTACGGGTGGGTAGAATTGGTCAAGTACGTTATTCCGCTCGTCGTAGTCGAGTGGTTGGGACGACACGAGGAATTTCCCCTCGCCCGCCTGCCGTTCCCCACCGTGGTTCGCTGGCTAATCTACTGGACACTGACCGCCTTGATTATTTTCCATTGTCATGGTGTTGATCGACAGTACATTTATTTCCAATTTTGAATTATGAAACGCGGATCAATATCACACTTCATCACTCGCACGCTCATTGCAGCATTGCCGTTGGCTATGCTGGTTGTCACATATTTATTGACCGATCCGTTCCGCGTGATTCGTCACTACGACGACGGGACGGGGGCGCGCAGTGACACCGTGCGTTTTAGCGTGAATGCCGGGTGGGTGGCAATTACCAACTTCGAACGTTATCAACCGACATACCGCTACGACAGTTTCATTTTCGGGTCGTCGATGTCACAAAATTTTTCGGTTGCTCATTGGCAACAGTACCTGCCCGAGGGGTCACGAGCCTATCACATGGATCAATCGATGGAAACAATAGAGGGAATGACCGACAAACTGCGTTGGTTGCTCTCGCGTGGCGACACCGTGCGACACGCCCTCATCATCATTGAACAGGAAATGTTACTTCGCGAACCGATTGATGATGATTTCCTTTTTGCCCGACCGCCACAAACACTTACCCTACCGTTTGCTACCGTTCGGTTCCACATCACTGCATTCAACAGTTTCAAGGATCCCGATTTCCTCTCATGGCGATTTACCGACGGTGATATTCGCTCTGCATGGGGGTTACGGTTTGCCACGACCGATATTCAAGACCGCATCAAGGAGTGTAATGAGAGTTATTATGCCCGTTTTGACTCACTCATAGCCGTTGATCCCGAAGAATATTACACGCCCGAGCGATTGCGTCGCATTGACGTGACCGTTGAGCCGACACCCGAGCGACCGGCAATTGACCGGCATCGCTTAGACCGACTGTTGTCGCTGCGCGACATGCTTCACCGACATCACAGCGATTACAACATCATCATCGTTCCGCGTTTCAAACGCACGATGTTACACCCGAGCGACCGTGCAGTCCTCATCGCCTTATTCGGTGCCGGGCGTGTGCACGACTTCTCGCACGACACAGTTCTCGCCGACAATCCCCACTATTACTACGACCACGCTGCACACCCCACATCAGCCACTTGCCGCCTCCTGCTTGACCTCACCTATCAAGCGATTGCCGAATAACGCCACAAACTCCGAACCGACTCCGAACACCCCCCTCGCCTGCGACACTTCGCTCCCGACACTTCGCACCCGGTGGTTGGTATAAGTCGCTTCTCTCCCATCGCTTCGCTCGCGACATGGCGAGAAAAGTAAGACCGCATATTAATCGTTCCTTGGAGAGGAACACTAACCACCCTAACACCTCACGTCTGTTATCGTCTATATTTGCCACGCAGAAATGCGTAAAATTCAGCAGATTAATGGTGCAATTCGTGTAATTAGTAGTCCCAATTGATGACAAAATGACCGAAAAGTGTACTTCTTCACAAAAACATTGCCCTCGTTGTGCAGAGTTTAGAAATTAAATTGTGCTTTTGTGGAAAAAATCGGTGTTCTACTACAAAAATATTCCATAACTCGATGGTTTTCGAACGACAATCCTATCTGCAAGAACTCATCTCAGCCGAAGGCAACGAGATGATAAAAATAGTGACGAGAACTCGCCGCTGTGGTAAGTCATACCTTCTGTTTAATCTCTATCGCAGCCAACTGCTAAAGCGAGGAGTGTATGAAGACCACTTAATACAGGTGAATCTTGAAGACCGCCGCAACAAACATTTGCGCAATCCTGATGCGCTGACCGAAGCCGGTATTAACCTCAGTCCGAACACCATTGCTCGCTATTTGGCTCACCCTTCACGATGCGTTTCTCATAAGCGAGGCATTGCGCTATGATGTAAAAGGGCGCAAATATATCGGCACCGAAACCAAATATTATTTCGAGGACATTGGCATCCGTAATACCATTCTTGACTTCCGCCGGTTGGAGTTCAACCACACGATGGAGAATGTCATATATAACGAGCTGCGTCGCCTGCATTATAGCGTGGATGTGGGGCGCGTGCAGACTTTCAAGCAAAACAAGGATGTGAAAAGCGTCCGCAGCAACATAGAAATCGACTTCGTGGTAAACCGCCATGACGAAGGATCTATATCCGGTGTGCCTATGCTTTGCCCGACAAGGAGAAAACCGAACAAGAGCAAGCCTCGCTCATGCAAGTGGGCTACAGCTTCCGCAAGGTCATCATCGTGGGTGACCGCTACCATTCCGGCTACAATGAGTCCGGCATCTTTCTCCTCAACATTTACGACTTCTTGTTGGGCAAGGTGCGATTATAGTATTCCGACGATTTTAATCAGCCCCAAAATCGTATGGGCTATATTGAAAATCAATAGAAACAACGAACTCGTGATAACGGTTTTGCCCTACACAGACTCAATTTCAATATTCCACATAACCGGTGCCATAGCAGTTGTCACAGTTGCTATGATAGTGACCGGCAGGGCGTTCACGGCGACACTCGGCACAGTACTTGAAATCGCCGGGATCGTATATCATTTTCTCCACTCGCCCTGTGGCTTTACACACATAACATTCGTGTCGCTGCTTTGCACTCCCTGACGATGATGGTGTGACATTGGAAGCGGGAGGTACTCCGCTGAAATCAAATTGCATATAGGCACCGGGGTTGCTGATGATATTGTTCAGCACATCCATTGGGTTAGTCGATACTTGTTGTTGTGATGTTTGTGTTCCACGCCATGTAACGCAGAATTGGTCAGACGATCCGGGGTAAACGCTGTTGAGAGAACCATCTGTATTGTATAGATAGAAGTTGGTTTTAACTAAATATGATTCGACCGACTCGACGTAAGCCCCCTCCGGTGCCTTTATGGCTTCATAGGGCAGAAAAAAGACAAAGTCGTCGTAGCGCGTACAATCATAACCCGGTGTGCATAGCCTTATCAAATCTACCGCACCTCGTCCGTCTTGAGAATAGGATGTTTGAGTCGCGGGCACTAAACCGCCGTTCGGATAGGTCACGTAAAGGTGGACATCGACCTTGCACCCTTTCACTTCATTGGCAAAGAATGAAATGGTCACTTTCATTCCATTTTTCCCTTCCTCAACGACATTGTGCTCTATACCCGAACTGAAGATGCTGAACGATGGTGCTGCAACAACATATATCAGCAACGGAGAAAGCAAGTTCAAGACAAAAAGTAATAGCAGTTTGATAATATTGCAGTCTTTTCGGTCGTAAATTGATGATAACAATCTTCTCATAATCGTCAATTCCGCAGCACTTTAGTTTAACTTTCTTTATACGTTCCTGAGCAACATTTTGTTGCTCAGGATTTGGCCATGTCAGATTTTTCACTTACCTAAGTGCTGCAAATATAGACAAGTAAAATCATCTGGTGGCAAGTTGCAAAAATACAAATAAAATCTGAGAAATCATTCTTTTGGTAGGAATATTTCACGTAAGAGAGCAATTCATGTGGAAGTATTTCAGGATTATTTCCGTCGTATAATATTTAGGACAATATTGATTTAGAATATGTTTTTTCCAAAAAAACAGTCCCCATCTCGCAAAAAAACACTACCTTTGTGGTTTGAAAGAGTCATATTCTTTGAATTAATTCAAAGAATATGACTGCAATCTCAACCGTTAACGTGTTAACAAACTGAGATTTACATATTAACGTAAAAGCGTTCATTTACGCTTTGTTCTTTGGCCGCCAAGAACCTAGGAAATTCTGATAACTGCCACAAGAACATAGCAACAATGGCGCACGTGGTGTATATGTTCACCATCTCCACGCCCCATGTGGGCGGAGTGTGGGTGGGTTATATACAGGCGTGGAGTCTTGTTGCTCGTTCTGGCAGTAAGGCATCCTAGGGCTATTGGTGGCGGACGAGCAACGATAAGAGGCTCCCGCTTTTCGTTATATGTACCACTAGTAATCATAACATAAACCTGCCGGATGAAGGAGCCCCAACCGACACAAAAATGAAAGCAGATTCTTGTTTAAAGTCGTTTGGGATAGGGAATATAATGGAGTTCGTTTGACGATGTCCTCAAAAGGAGATGCGTTGAACGTGTCGCCACGTCCTGTTTTTTGGGAAGAACTAGACCTTCTCGGATTAAACAAGCTGGGGTGGATATATCCTCATGTTGACGAGCCTCTATTATGGGCATGCGAGAGAAGATATTTTTACAATGGCGACTTTGTTTTAGAGGTTAAAGGCGGCAATATCTTTGATTCACCCACAGTTATACAGCAGGAAGGTTTCGAATCTCTGATATTGAAACCTGTAGATATGGAACGCCTCCGCTCAGTCAACGAAGACACTATGTTCATCATTGAGCATGAGGCGATGGACTTTATCAATCAAACCTTTCGACGATATAAGAATATCCACGACGTCTCAAAAAAGAACCCCAATCTGGATTTCCAGCAATTGGCCACCAATCTTGGAAAGAAAAATAAAGAAGAGCACGTTGTAGTCAAAGAAGACTGTGATTCTTTTGATGTGATGCCATTAAGCAAGGCTGAAGAGTTAGGAAAAGCCCCGATTCTAAATAGCGGCATTGAAATTTTCATCGTTTCATTCTCCGGTGGGAAAGATTCTCAAGTCGTCCTAGACCTTGTTTCCAGAGTTGTTCCTGCAGAAGATTTTATAGTCATATATTCTGATACCGGCTATGAACTGCCGCCTTCATTGAAACTCTACGATGAAGTTAAAGAGTATTACTCCGCAAAATATCCGAATCTAAAGTTCTATACAGCTAAGAATCATCAGCCTGTTTTGTATTATTGGGACGAAATCGGAGCACCAAGTCGAATTCATCGCTGGTGCTGCAGCATTATGAAATCCGCCCCTCTTACCAGGTTACTCAAAAGCATTGTGGGCAAGGGGAAGCAACCCAATGCATTACTTTTTGACGGAGTAAGGGCAGAAGAAAGCCCGAGCCGTTCAACACGTTCAAGGACAGGACAAAACGTAAAACACAACAAAATTATCAATGTGAGTCCAATTCTTGAATGGAGCGCAATTGAAATTTACCTGTATCTTCTTTTCAATAATCTTCCAATCAATGAAGCCTACCGCAGAGGTCTCTCTCGTGTGGGTTGTGTCATTTGTCCATATTCATCTACATGGAGTGAAGAACTTTGTGGGCAATTATATCCAGATACTCTATCTCCTTTTGTTCACAAGATTAGAGAGGGCCTGGAAAAATCAAAAACCACTGGTGTTGACAACTACATTCGTACCGGTCGGTGGAAAATGCGCGCGGGAGGAAGATATTTACATTGTGAGTCAAATGTGAATTTTATGAGTACATCACCAGACTTTCGAGCTGTAATAACAGCTCCGAAGGAGAACCTCTTGATGTGGCTACATGTGTTGGGAGACTTTAATCTGCAGCAAGAAGAAAGTATTATATACATAGACTTGAGGCATCAAAAGCATATATACAAATGCTCAATACAAGACAAAAGTGAATCTCTGATTTTTGAGGTTAAAGGTATTGATCCAAAAGATGTTGTTTTCATTAGCCATCTAAAAAAAGTTGCGTACAAAGCAACGTATTGTGTTCATTGTGAGGTTTGTGAAGTGGAATGTCCTACAGGTGCCCTTTCTGTAGTTCCAATAGTAAATATTAACAAAAAGAAATGTGTTCACTGCATGAAGTGCTTAGACTTTGATGGCAAAGGTTGCCATGCTGCAAGTTCGATAAGTACTTCTGACACAAGTATGATGACTAATCCATTAAAAAATATGGCACAGGGTTCTAAATCAGGCATAAACCGCTATAATGACGGTATTGGTATGCGTTCTAATTGGGTTGAGAAATTTTTCGATACCTACGAATTTTTCTTTGATAATAATGACCACGGTCTCAATCCTAAATATCAAATACCTCCCTTCATTAACTGGCTGCGCGAGGCACTTATCCTTGAACAAGATGGGAAAAATATCACAGAAAGTGGCTTGTATATGGCCAAGGCTTTTACTTCTAAACCACAAATTGTGTGGGAGCTTATTTTCATTGGTCTTTGTGAGAACTCAGAAATATGTTCTTGGTTCCAAAGTACTATTGATTTTAATCGTACATATACACGTGAAGAAATGGATATTATCCTACAAGACAGTTATCCGGATTTGAAAGATCGTACTCTGCGCAATCCTTTCAATTCTCTCCTTAACACATTTAAAGAGAGTCCTTTAGGCTCAACTATTCCCATTGGTGTACTGTCTAAAGAAAAAAACAAAGTTCTTCTGACGCGTCAACCACATTCAGAGATTTCTTTGTGTGCAGTTGCATACTCACTCTATCGTTATGCTGAGCGCCAAAAACGCTATTCCCTAGCGGTTTCTGAGTTTTATGATGAGAACCAAAAGGAGGGCATCTACCGCCAATTCGGTCTCAATAAGGATACTTTTGAGCGACTTCTCCTTTCACTTCAGGAAGAAAGCAACCATGTCCTTCGCGCTGAATTGAACATGGGCTTGGACAACATCATCCTTCGAGAGGATCTCAATTCAATTGACATTCTTAAAATGATGCTTTAAAAACGAAGTAATGGCAACAAAATTTTCCGACTTTATAAAAATTCAGGATTTTCTTCCTGTGTACGACATGACGGATGAGTCGTCTTCAGTATGGAGTTCATTCATCCCGACCAAACAGTTCTGTGACCTACTACAACGCAGTGTCACAGCATTCACTTCCGGGGAAATCAGTAAGCGCCGCTCTATGTGGGTGCGTGGCACTTTCGGAACAGGTAAGAGTCATGCCGGCAGTGTTGTTCGCCACCTGCTCTGCGACCCAATTGAGGACGTTGACGATTATATACAGAACTTGCCCGGCGAAGCACTTCGTGCCCAGCTTACAGCTATCCGCAAGCAAAAGAAGTATTTCCCTGTGGTGATGAAAGGAGTTGAAAGCGCCTATAATATTCCGCGCTTCTCCCTTTCAGTTCAGCGAAAAACAAAAGAGGCTCTTGCGGCGGCCGGACATTCCGATATCGTGGTTCGTTCTGACTTCGACAAAGCAATCCGTTGGGTCGAGAGTCACAAATCGAGGATTGACGAGTTGATAGCTCTCAGCGATGAATTGGCATCAGAGGCTCCCACTTACGACAAGCTACTAGCTAAATTGAAATCCTTTGACATCGATGTGTTCCTGCATTTGGAGGAAGTTCTCGCTGTTGACGACACCTACTTATCAAGCGACAACATCAGCGACTGGCTTGTGGAAGTGGGAAAGGAAATAGAGGAAGCAGGTATTGCCAACGGTTTGATTATCTTTTGGGATGAGTTCACCAGTGTGATGGACACGCTGAAGAGTGACCGAATCAATGTTCTCCAGAACATCGCCGAGAAATCGCAAAACAACAATGTTTTTCTCTATCTTATTTCCCACCGTACGGAGAGTGCCAGTCTTGACGCAAAAGGCAAAGACATCACCAAGATGAGCGACCGCTACGATCTTGTGGACTATCAAATGGATGAAATTTCGACCTACTTGATTTTGCGACACACCTTCACCATCTCCAATGAGCAAAAATTGGGAATAGAGACCTGGGGAACAAACAATAAAATTGACAAGCACCTCTATGATTATTTGTGCGAGAGTAATTCTTTGGAGGAAAAAGACCACATCCAAAACCTATTTCCACTTCACCCATACACAGCCTTCCTATGCTCAAAGATGGCGAACATTATGGGGTCAGCGAACCGAAGTGTGCTTCGATTTATGAATGACGACAAGAACGGTTTCAAGCAGTTTATAGATGAACCGACAAACTATGAGTTGAAGATGATGCTGACTGCTGACTGGCTATGGGACTTCTTCTATTCCGAATTTGCCAATGAGCCACTTTGCACAGCATTTACTAATGTTTTCACCTCACACTTGAGTAAGGTGGAAAAAATGGGTGATGACTATGTCCGTGTTTTCAAAGTCATTCTTTTGCTCAACGCGCTTAGCGTCAAGTTCAAGAGTTCGCCCGCTAAATATGCTCCCAATGAAACAAATCTAAAGTTTATCTTCTCGGGCGACCGCTGCGAGGGTAAAATGAAGATAATCTTAAATTGGCTCGACGAAACCAAGATTATCGCTCGTGACATCTTTGGGGAGTTCAAAATATCGGTTTCAGCCTACAACCCTGCAGAAATCACAAAGGAGAAAGCCGCTGTCACTACAACTTTCAAAACCGCTATTGAATACTTGAAATATAACGACAAGTGTCGTCAGGAAATAACGAGGATTTTCCTTGTCGGAGAGCGCCTTATGCGCAAGTGTGAGCCTCAATTCTATGCTTGTGAGGAGGCTGAAGCTGTACTGCGCAGCAAATTGAATAAGTACACTCGCGAGAAGCCGAACTTTTTGCACGTTGCTATATTCTTCTCGATTACCGATGAAGCAAGAGACATCATGGAGAATCGCATTAAAGAGTTCTCGGTGGAATTTGAAAACATGATGTTCATCATTCCTACAGAAGTATTTACATCAACTGCACAAACCCATTTCATTGATGCCGTTGCACAAGCGAATGTTAGCCGTTCTCACTTCAACACCGACGATGCCGGTCAGTTTGAGAATGCTGCCAAAGAATACGTTGCAAAGTGGAAGAACCGCATGAATGGAGGAACGTACGTTATGTACTTTAATGGGCAAAGGTCAAGTGATGGTATATTCAGCAACATCTACAATGTCATCAATAAGAAGTTCAGTCTTCAGATATTCTCTGCCGGAATGGAAAGCGTAAAACCGCTTCATAACGAATCGATGACCTACTTTGCCAACAAGAACTTCAAGGCTCTATCATTACAAATCCTTCAGAAAAGGACCCGAGATGAAATGCTTTCTTTTGGAGGTTCTGTTCGTCCGACTAAACATATCTTCATGGAGGGCGAAAACAACCTTGTAAGCGACACTTGTGAATTAACCGATGTGGCAAAAGCCGGCTCATCGTGGCTTAACAAAATATGTAAAGAAGTTGATTTGCTTATTGAGGCAGCAAAGAAAAAGTATGCCGATCGCTTTTCATTGAGCGATATCCTTGTCCCTCTTATGCGTCCACCATACGGGTTGTTTGCCAATCCCGCTAATTATGCTGTGCTTGGTTTTGCTTTGCGCAAACATAAAGAAGATCTATTCAACCCCAGCACTTCTCAACCTGTAGGTGACGAAAAACTCAATGACATGATTGAGATTTTGCTGAAGATGTGGGATCAAGGCTCAAGCGAAACGAGCAACAAACTATTGCTCCGTTTCGGCTCAATAGAAGAACGCAATCTAACCAGCATTCTCGGTGAGGTGTTTAACCTCAGCATTGTCAAAGGAGTAACTATGAGCGATTTAAAGAGCTTAAATTACGCCAAATGGAGTATCACAGAGTTCTGTAAGCAAATTGCCAAATACCCGCTTTGGTCACTCCTATACTGCGATAAAATCAAGGAAAAGGGTAATTGCAAAAAGGCACTAACCGACTTGATTTCACTCTTTAACCAAGACAGTTATTCATTACCTAAGATTAAAGAGTTGCTACATGAGATTAAGAAAGAACAGATTGACCTCTATGTCCTATTTACCAATGAGTCAAACTACAAAAACGGCTTCAACAACTTCATCAGCAACATAAAAGGGGTGGAGTTGAAGGACGAGTGGAGAGAAGAGCTTGAAGAAGAACTCTCTCATATGCAGTCAGAAATTGCATTCCGTCGAGAGGAAGATGTGAAATCATGTGTGATGTCGTTCTACATCAATAAGATTAAACCTGTGACACCCCCGGTTTCTCCCGTTGATTCCGATCCTGATATTCCCATGGTTCCGGCAACACCTGTTTCTCCGACCCCTCCCGAAAAAGTTAAAAAGGCTAAGAATCTTGTCAAAGAACAAACTATGCCAAGCATGATGTGGCAGAAGGTGGTACTTGACATGATTGAAAACCATCCCGAAGTATCTCAGTTTATTATTGATTATCTTGGCAGCTAAATCTGAACATCTATGGATACATCAGAAAAAGTTAAGGTATTCAACTCTTTTGAAGAACTGACACGGGAAATAATCCGTGATACGGATTCACGCGAAATGTTGGCACAGCGCTACGCCATACGCTTTATTATGCTCAACAATTTTCTTGAGTTTAGGAACCTCGCTAAGTTTATGGCTAACATTGGAGTGGAAGCATTAGACTTAGAAAGTTTGATTAGCGATGGTGAAGATGATGAATGGATAACAAAGGATGTTCTTAAGAATGCCATTGAAGGTCGCAAGAGCTCCACTTTCATAACCCCATTTTCTGAACTTGTCCGTTTTTACAATGATGATGATTTCCGTGGATTCTTCAACGAGATAATGCTTTTAGAGGACGTAAATCATCCACATAAACGCATTTATATTCCATTGATTGGCTTGCAAAACCGATTTACAGATTTCCTTAATCACTTTGCTCGCATTGCCGAAAGCGCTCCTATATGGCGATATGATGCAGAGCCTCAATCGGTAGAAGTCTTTCTTGCTAAATATAAGGACTTTACACTACCCAATGGCACCGTACAATGTCAATTGGGCTCACTTCGCGAGTGGTTAAAATTTTGGAAAGTACAAGCACCACAAGAGCGAATTGTGTGTACTTCAATACCCATCTCGGCTAAGCACAAATATTCTAAACCGGACAATATATTCAACTTCAAGAAAATCGAGACTGCCCATGAATTTATGACGCAGTTCTTGGATTTGTCATTTCCTTTTGAGTTTAGACCTGAAGATAAAGTGTTCTGGGAAGAAACTCTGCGGCGATTAGATAAATCCACGATAGCAGCATTTTCATTCGACTCTTTTGTGCGGAACCATTTTAATCGAGTTAAGTTTGATGACTCAGACGTGCTTAATGAATGGACAAATGTAACGAATTCTTCTTTCGATCGTTGGCTTCTGAAAAACTTCGTACTATACACCGATTTTGCTACCTGTCATCAGTACTTAACTCTTTGTGTTGAGGCTACTTTGAGTTTAACAGATGAGTATGAGTTAACAAAAATGGTTGCTACTCGCATTCTATATGGTATTCCAGAGAACAAGCGAGAACAGTATGCTTTTGAGCGACGAAAGATGATAGTGGATAATGACTATATCTTCAAAAAAGCACTTGCACACAGCGATCAAGAGTGGTTGTTTGATAGAGTTAAGGAAATATTCCAAATCCGAAACAACCTTAGTTATGCCGTGGATATTTGCACCGGCGTTTTTGACTTCGAGAAGAAACTGCTTATGGGGTGGTCTATACATTATCCCGCAAACAAGAAACTTCAAGAAGCCGTACGATTGTATTATCCCGATTATGCAGCTTATCTGACAAGCAATAAGCCATCTCATTTTGTTTCTGGTTGTCAATGGTTTATAGATTATATTAAAATCTATAAACAAGCCAAGATGAAAGACGAATATCTTGAAGAGATAGATAATGTGATCAAGACCAAGAACCATACATCGGGGAGCTTCTATCAATGGTATTATGAGTTTGCAGAAACACACAACTTGCTGGCTGAAATTCGAAACAACGTTGTTTACCGTCCCGATAAGGTCTATTGGATTGATGGGTTGGGTGCTGAATTTCTCTCATATATTATATACTTAATAGACCGGGAAAATAGCAACCTTAAAGTTGTTCGTTCGCAATTAACTCGTGCAAAGTTACCGTCATCGACTTATCATAATCGTTTTACCGACGATGATGTTGTTAAGTTTGGAGCATTGGATGAGCTGGGTCATGATTCTCACGGCTACAAGCAGTTTGATACACTTAGAAAAGAATTGGAGATAATCAAAGCTATTATTAAGGAAATAGTAGCTACATCTAAAAATGAGAAATGCACTGTCGCCATTGTATCTGACCATGGTCTGAGTTGCCTGTCAAGAAAAGCACCATCGAAAAAGTACGATGGCAAATTTGAGCATGAGGGCAGGTACATCAAGGCAACCGATGATGCGACATCCGACACTGATTATTTGGTGGTTGTAAACGAAGATGACGGACATAAATATAAAGTGGCTCTTACTCACTCTTCGCTTTCAAAAGTTCCAACCCACCAAGTGCATGGTGGTTGTACCCCGGAGGAAATTCTCGTCCCGTTTATTTTACTATCCAATAAGGACGTAACAACCAATGTGGCAAACTATCAAATTTATATAGTGAATACAGACATTATGTTGTCTAATCCGGCGGTAGAGATAATTGTGATTCCAGAACCAACAGGTGTGACTCTAACTTGTGAAGGTATAACATATAAGATGGACAGGGTTGGCACACAATGGAACTCATTGCTTCAAAATATAACCGAAGGTACTCACACAATTGATGTAAAACCAGATGGTTCTAATAGCGTTGAATTAAAGATTAACATCATCGGTGTCGGTGGTAATACAGACATTGATGATATGTTCGATTTATAATATATGAGCACAATAGGCGAAAAAATAAAAAAGGTATTCGGTTCAGCTGCCGTATATAAAAACCCGGCAAACTATGAGGTTTTCAATGGTCGAAACCTGCCATCGTTTGTAAAGGACTATCTTATCTCAACACATATTGCACCGGATGGTTCTTTCAAACGAGAATCTCTTTCGCGATTTCTTGACGCTCATATTCCCAAAGACAATAGCGCTATTCTTGCGCGACTTCGTCGAGGAGAAACACTTACCTTACTCACTCGCTTCGTGGTATCAACGAGCCTTGCTCAGAATAAGACGAGTTTCCAAATTCCTGATATGGGCATCAAGTCTTCTGATACGCTAATTCCGGATTACCTCATTGAGGAGTATCCTGATGATTTGATAGACGGCGAGAAGTGGGGCATCATGAAGATTGTGTATATTGCCCCCGCAGAGGGGGAGAAAGGGCATGTCGAAATGGTAAAATTCAAACCATTTCGTCCAATGCAAAAACTGGACATCAATTACATTCGCAGTTGTAGAGAGCAATTCTCGCTTGAAGAATGGATTGATGTTCTTATCTCGGCAATGGAATATACCCCAAATGCCTTCAACGGCATAACTCAAAAATTGGAGTTTCTGACTCGCTTATTACCGTTTATCGAGCCACGCCTGAATCTTATCGAGCTCGCACCTAAAGGAACAGGCAAGAGCTACGTATTTGGCAATCTCTCGAAATTCGTTTGGTTGGTAAGCGGCGGAAAGGTCTCGCGAGCAAAACTCGTTTATGATAAATCAACAAAGGCACCAGGCATCATGCGCTTTTATGATATGGTTGCCTTTGATGAAATACAAACAATTACATTTTCAGACAACTCCGAGATGCAGTCGTTCTTGAAAAATTATCTGGAGTATGGCCGTGCTACCATAGACAACTATGAATTCATGTCTGAATGTGGTCTAATGCTGTTGGGTAATATACTGCTGAGTGAGAATAATGAACCGTTGAATTACAGGTATTTTGATTCACTTCCAGAAGTATTTAAAGAGTCTGCTTTGCTTGACCGGTTCCACGGAATGATTGAGGGGTGGCTTTTGCCTCGTGTGAATGTCGATATGGCATTACACGATTGGACGCTCAACGTGGAATTTTTCTCCGAAGTGCTTCATCAGATGCGAACAGAATCAGTATATTCACATATTGTTGACGATTTGATTGAGGTTCCACAAGGAGCTGATATGCGGCATACCAAGGCAGTTAAGCGCATTGCAACCGCCTACCTTAAGCTTTTGTTCACCCATATTACTTCGGCAGAACAGATGGATAAGAATGACTTCAATATGCTTTGCTTGCAGCCTGCGATTCGCAGACGCGATATTATACGGCAGCAATGTAGCAATATTGATGCTGAATTTTCATTCTCCAAACCAATTCCTGAATATACTGTTAAAAATCTATAGAATGACACGCGAAGAGGAATTACATCTAATTGTAGATTTACTGCATAAACATGGATTGCCTATCAACCCGGTGCCGGAATATGCGATACAAGAGAAATCGGGGAGTGATGACAGTAGTTTGGTGCCTCATGATAATGTAGGTGCCGCTAACAAAAGAGGTTCATCAACTCAAGAAATAACTCAAGAAAAGATACTTGCTTATACTCAGTTAATAACGTCTGTGAGGAAGCAGTATAAGTCTAATGACACTCAATCTCTTGGTCACGCATTAAAACAACTACGCAATCCCCAATACTGGGAATCGGGAATTGGAGATGCTTTAGCTCAAGTCGGCATCACATCTCCCGGCAGGCTAACTCCGAGGTCCTTTCTAGAACTCATAAAAAACAATGTCGTTGTGAATGAAAAAGGGCAAAATGAGATAGGGATATGGGGATTAGGCGGATTAAGGACTCTTCGGGTGCTTATGTCGTAAATCATGACGGCACATATGCACAAGAAACTGTATTTAGAGCTTGCAGGACATTCACTCCTGAAAAATTAATAAAGATGTTAATTCAGAATGACATTCTGAAAGATGATTAAATGCGGAATTTATGTCAATACGTGAAGAATTAGAACTCATACTTAATTTGATAAAAAAGCACCATCTTCCCCTTAGCCCTATTCTGGAGTACGCTATAAAGGAGAAGCTTGAAAAATATGGGCCAGTCAAAGAAACAGATGTCCAAATGGGTAGTAATATAACAACTCAAAGTGTTCAAGAAGGTGTGGTTGTGAGCTATGATGATGTTCCTAATGATAGAATGAAAATTGTTGATTATAGTGAACGCAGTATCGCAGTTATCGGTAATACCAAACCATACAAAGATGATTTAAAAACACTGGGAGGTTATTTCGTTTATCGTACGCAATGGGGACCGGCTTGGATATTTCGGTCAAAAAAACGAGACATAATTCAAGCATTTATTGATGGTGACACATCTGTTGTAAGCAGACCCGGCGAAGGAAAAACTTCAGATGGGCAACGTATTCCATCATCTCGTTATATTCTTAGCGTTGAATATCCCAATGGTCGTGTTTTCAGGAGTAATCTCGTGTGGGAAACACTCGTAGATGTAATTAAATATGCCGACCCGAAAAAAGTAATGGACTTGAATATTATTTGCATGGGTGATAACTTGGTATCACCGCGCCTTAATGAAAATCCACGCTATCGTTCAGCTCAAAAGGAAGTTGGTGGAGGCCTATATGTTTGTGCTTATTCCTCTACGGATAACAAACTCAATCAAATTAAGAAGATTAGCAAACGACTGCATCTCGGCTTAAAGGTCGAGAAAATTGACACATTTAACGAATAATATTTTTTGCTAAGAAAAACTTAAAACAGAATGAAAAAAAAAGGGGGAAACTGTTACAGCAAAACGGAGGAAGCTGTTACAGTTTTGATGGCGCAAAATTAAGTGTTATATTGCAGTTTTACGTTCTAGACATGCGTCAATAACAAGCATCTTTAAATGAGACAACATATTCTCGTGAACATCTTTAATCCATCGACCGGTTGAAATGACAAGGTTAATTGCGGCTGTACTTATACTATCTCCTTTTAGTACATTACAAAAAGTTAAAAATTTAACTCTAATTAACTGATTATCAAGTAGTTAAGTATTGTATAAGTCCTTGGAAATCAGTAACTTTGTAAAGAAAAACTTCCTATTTTTCAGATGAAGAAAGCTACTAATTCCAAGGACAAGGGCAAAAATAGCAAACTTTTACCGATCATGCAAGAGCATTTGAGCAAATCGATGAACCTGGCGCGCATCAAATTGATGACGCTGCTGCTCGAGGCCCTGGTCAAGGCGCAGACGGTGAACGGTTGCAAACTGACCCAAAGCGGCACCGCGACAGTCGCCGGCAAGCAGTGCTACGTGTTCAAAGGCAAGAAAAGCGGCACGACCATTGAGTATTACATTTGGGAGGGAGTTGTCATGAAGCATGTGGAGAAAGACTCCGACGGCACTTCCAGCACCACAGCGCAGAGCATTGAGTTGCCCACCTCGATCGATGCCTCGAAGTTCACCGTCCCCAAGACTGCCGTCAAATAAAAGTAATCCTCAACTTCCCTGAAAATACTGAATATATTTCAGCAAGTTGCAGATTATTTGCAACTTGCTGATTTTTTGCAAAAAAATTGGCGGTTTCAAAAATTGGCAGTACGTAAAATAGGGAGCAACATAAGTGTATCCGTGCGAAAAAGGCCGTCTTCGTGGTTTGTGATTTTATAGTGACCTTTGC
>CALDIF010000085.1 GCA_937901905.1 uncultured Porphyromonadaceae bacterium
GCTATGCCTTGAGTTATCATGTGGGACTGGGGCATCGCGGTTACGGTGCCGTTGGCAATTGATGCCACGGTGTTGACCACCATGTCGGCACCGAGGTGCATCAGTTTGTCGTACACCGTGCCGAGGTTATCCTCGGGCAAGATGTCAATGCGTCGCTGCTCGATGATGTCGCCTGTGTCCATCTCTTGTTTGAGGAAGAATGTAGTCACGCCGGTCTCGGTGTCGCCGTTGATGATAGCCCAATTGATAGGTGCGGCTCCACGATAACGCGGCAGCAACGAGGCATGCAGGTTGAACGTGCCCAGTCGTGGCATTGCCCACACCGGCTCGGGCAACATCCTGAAGGCAATCACCACTTGCAGGTCGGCACGCAGTGAGCGCAGTTGTTCGATGAAGGCTTCGTCCTTGAGGCGCTCGGGTTGCAACACGGGCAGGTTGTGGGCGAGTGCGTATTGCTTCACTTCACTCTGCAACAACTTGTGACCGCGTCCGGCGGGCTTGTCGGTTGCCGTGACCACGGCAACGATATTATAGCCCGATGTGACCAAGCGGTCAAGGCTCTCCACTGCAAATTCGGGAGTGCCGAAGAATACTATGCGAAGGTCTTTTTTGTCCATCTGTGTCTTATTCAAGTTAAAAAAACGGCTATCGCTGCAAAAGTACAACAAATCACTATCTGATGCCACTCGTGGGCATCGTGTCCCGATGACAATCGTGAGTGTCACACAGGGCTGTCAGTCGTAACTGTAATGCTTGAGCACTTGGCGATAACTCATGAAGATCTTGGACTTGGACACGAAGCCCACGTAGTGTCCCCGCTCGTCGACCACAGGCAGGTTCCATGCCCCCGTGCTGTCAAAGGTGTTCATCACCTTGTCCATCGATGTGCCGAGCACCACCCGTGCCGGTGGGGTGGACATGAAACGGCTGACGGTCATCTTGCGGTACAGGTCGGGACGGAACATGATGTTGCGAATATCGTCAAGCAGCACAACACCTAATAGCGACCCGTCGTTGTCAATCACGGGGTAAAGGTTGCGGTGACTGTGCGAAATGACGTCTACCATATCTTTGAGGCTCATCGCGGGAGTGACAGTCGTGAAGTCGGTTTCGATGACGTTGTCCATCTTGAGCAAGGTGAGCACGCTGCGATCCTTTTGGTGAGTGAGCAACTCGCCACGTTGGGCAAGGCGTGCCGAGTATATGCCGTAGGGTGTGAACATGCGACAAGTGGCGTAACCGGTCACGCTCACTATCAATAGGGGCAAGAACAACTCGTATCCGCCCGTCATCTCGGCTGTAAGGAAGATTGCCATTAACGGCGCGTGCATCACGCCCGCCATCACGCCCGCCATGCCCATGAGCGCAAAATTCTTGGTCGACAACTCGGTCCCGAACGGACTGTAAGCATTGACGGCATACGCGAACGCGAAGCCGAGCATACACCCCACGTACAACGAGGGCGCGAACGTGCCACCCACACCGCCACCGCCGTTGGTCGCGCTCGTTGCAAATGCCTTGAACATCGCGAGGGCGGTTATGAACAGCACTATCGCAATAGTGCTGTGTCGGTAAGTATAAAACATGCTGCCGCCGAACACCGCTTCGGTGTTTCCGCTCAACAACGAGTTGATGCCCGTGTAACCCTCACCGTACAGCGGCGGAAACAGGAAGATGAGCACGCTCAGCATCACGGCTCCCAACAGGTAACGCTGCCATGCCCGCCTGATGCTGCCGAACATACCCTCCATCATCGATAAGGTCTTGATAAAAAGCAGTGACATCATGCCACACACTACCCCCAGTGTGATAACGTAGGGGATACCTCTTGCCGTGAAGTGCTCGCTCTGGGTGAAGAAGAACTCCACGTTATAGCCGGTTGCGATGTAGGAAACCGTTGCACCCGCCACCGAGGCAATAATCAGCGGAATTGCGCTGCCGGCGGTCAGGTCGAGCATTAACACCTCGACCGTGAACAACACGCCGGCTATCGGTGCCTTGAAGATACCGGCGATGCCCGCCGCCGCGCCACAGCCCACCAACATCATCAACAGTTGGGGTGACAGGCGGAACATCTGTCCCAAGTTAGACCCGATGGCGGCACCGGTGAACACGATGGGACCCTCGGCACCCACACTGCCGCCGAACCCTATTGTCACTGCCGAAGATAATAGCGAGGCGTAGGTGTGCTTGGGCTTTAAGCGACTTTGTTTCAACGCGATGGCGTAGAGTACGCGTGTCACACCATGATAGATGTTGTCACGCACGACGTAGCGTACATACAAGCCGGCAATTAAAATGCCCACTGCCGGTAACACAAGATATAACCAGTTGGCATCGGCAATCTTGACATGAGCGGTGAGAAAACCCGAAACGGTCGCGATGAGCCACTTGAGGACTACCGCAGCCAGCCCCGACGCGGCACCGACAATCAGTGCCAACGCCGCCGTCAACGTCCGGGGGTTGCTTGTCGTTACTTTCATTGTTACATGCCACGACCGGTAAAAACGATTTTCACCGTGTAAACCATTATTTTGAAATCGTTGAGTAACGACATGTTCTCGAGATACAGCAGGTCGTAATCAAGTCGCTCGAGCATCTCGTCAACATTTTGTGCGTAGCCGAATTTCACCATACCCATCGATGTGATGCCCGGACGCACCTGATGCAACAACACGTAGGAGGGCTCGCGGGCAACAATGCGGTCAATGTAATATTGGCGTTCGGGACGCGGTCCCACAATCGACATGTCACCTTTAATGACATTATAAAACTGTGGAAACTCATCAATGCGATATTTACGCAGGAAACGTCCCAGCGGAGTGATGCGCGGGTCATCGGGATGCGTTAACTGCGGCTCGCCCTCTTTCTCGGCACCGCTAATCATGGTGCGGAATTTGATCATCTCAAAGGGTACATTGTGCAGACCTATGCGCTCTTGCCTGTAGAACACGTCACCGCGCGATTGCAACTTGACGGCGATTGCAACGGCGAGCATGACGGGCGATAAAACTATCAGTGCCAACGCCGACAGCACGACATCGAGTACGCGCTTGATATTGCGGTAACTATGGCTCATGTTGTTGCCGGTGAGGTCGATGAGAGGAATACCGTACACGTCGGTCAGGCGCACCTTGCGCAGCAGCAACGTTCCGCGTGAGGGACGAGCCTTGATGGGCAGCCCGAGGGGATAGATGCGATTGAGCGTGTGTAACAATGCCGTGTCGTCATTGCGTGTGGGCACAAGAATGATTTCGCTGATGTGCTCGCTTTGGCACACCGTTGTGAGGTCGTCAAGGGTGTAGCAGGGCAACTGCAAGTCTTTCACGTCGTTTTCACCCGGAATGCTTACCATGCCGCGTATGTCGTAGCCCAACGACTCCACGCGCGACTGCAGTTGCGACACGAAGGTGGCTGCCGCCGTGCCGCGTCCGATGACGAGTGTGGGAAAACTCCACCTGCCGCTCTTGATCATCGACGAACTGTGACCGGTAATCAACATGCGATTGATGTACACAAACCCGAACAACACGGCAATGAGTAACATCAACATTTCGTAGTCGCTGCGGCGGTCGTTCATCACGTCGTTGATGAGGGCGATGAAGAAGATGAGTAACGCGTTGGTGAACGCGCTGCCGGCGGTAACCATGAATTCGTGCAAACGCGACTTGCGATACACCTCAACATAATATCCACTCAGCCAGTAAACACACATCATCAACACGGGAAACGCCACCTGACCGGCGAGTACCATGGGCTGTCGCAAGAACTCGCCGAGCGTGGAATAAGAACCCGTCACGGCTCCCATGTTGTAACGGACGCAGTTGTAGAACAACCAAGCCAATGATGATGACAACAGGTCACCGAGTACGTACTTGGCGCGTTGCAGTCGACGGTCGGTTATGGGAGATGGCAAGTTCATCGCAGTATGCGGAATGTGCCGTCACCGGCGAGATATATGATGTTGCTTGCCTCGCTCGGCACGGTGTCGTCACGACGATATTGCACCACGTAGTCAACGTGCTTGATGATTGAAGGATTTATCTCGGCAAAAGTCCGGGGCGACGGCTCGCCGCTCATGTTGGCACTCGTCGACACGATGGGGTGTCCCAATCGTCGACACAATTCGTGTGTGAACGGTTCGCTCGTGATGCGTATGCCGAGGCTGTCGCGCTCTCCCAAGAGGTTGGGCGCAACATTATACGCTCCCTCATAGATGACGGTCAACGGCTTGACCGCCACGTCAATCAAGTCGTGGGCTATGGCAGGCACGTCGACAACGTAGTGGTCCAGCATACCGGCATCGTCAATCAGCACGAGCATCGATTTCGCGGTGTCGCGTTCTTTGAGCGAATAAACGCGCGACACGGCTGTAGCGTTGGTGGCATCACAACCGATGCCCCAAATCGTGTCGGTAGGGTAGACAATCAGACCGCCTGCACGCAGCACCTCAAGGCATCGCTCTACATCGGCATCAAATATCATGGTTTCCTTAATCTTCTTCAATCGACTTCGATTTAATGTTTTGCAAAATTAGTGCAAACCGAGCGCAAATGCAAATTTATTTGCGATTTGCCGAGGTGAAGCCTGATTTCGACCACTCGACCACTCGACCACTCGAGTGTGCTAAAAAAACATAAATCGAACGTTTTTTAGCGTAACTTTTAATACCTTTGCGCGTCAAATCATCGGCACCGTGTCGGTGACACGTCACCGACACGGCGTAACGACGAAGTACCCTATATAAACGCAGTTTATCTATAATGACGATACAAATGAAAAAATTACTGTTCCTGTTGATGTTGGCGGCTGTGGTTGCCGTGATGCCCGCCGATGCACGTCGTCCGCGCAAGAAATCCGTTGCCAAGCCGGCAACGACACAGGTGATTTTTACCGGTGACCTCGCTCCCAAGGTGATAGGGTATCAGGGCACCACGCCACTCAACGTGACCATCAAGGACGGACGCATCGAGTCTATCGAAGCATTGCCCAACAAGGAAACACCTGCCTATTTTGAGCGTGCGACCAAGCATGTGTTCCCGCAATACATCGGCAAGACCGTTGCACAGGCACGCGCCGTCGAGGGCGACATTGCCACCGGCGCAACCTATAGCAGCGAAGCACTCATCAAGAACATCGAGGCGGCACTAAAGGCAGCGAAATGACCGAGGTGTTAAGGGCGCAATTTACCCTGTGCGGTATGCGGTTTTATTGGTTAGACTGCATCGGTGCCGTGCTCGGGTTGTTGTACTTGGTGCTTGAATATAAGGCTAATGTGTGGCTGTGGGCTGTGAGCATCGTTATGCCCGTGGTTCACGGCTATCTTTACTATGTGCGTGGCTTGTATGCCGACTGTGCGCTTGACATTTATTTTGTCATAGCGGCATTGTACGGTTGGGGCGTTTGGCTCGCCGGTAAGCGTGCGAATGACGGTGTTGAAACGCCTATCGTTCATGCCGATACGCGCCGGGGCATCACGGTCGCCGTCGTGACCGTGGCTCTGTGGGCTGTGTTGCGGGCGTGGCTCGTCGCTTTCACCGACAGCACCGTGCCCACGCTCGACGCGTTTACGACGGCGTTGAGCGTAACGGCGATGTGGGCATTATCGCGCAAGTGGGTTGAGCAGTGGTTGATGTGGTTGGCTGTTGATGCCGTTTCGGCAGCCCTGTACGTCTACAAGGGCATTCCGTTCACCGCGATACTCTACGCGATATACACCGTGATTGCCGTTGTCGGTTATCGCCGTTGGCGTGAGTTGGCGCGGACATGAATTGCCACGCCTTTTCTCGAGTGCTCGACTGCTCGAGTAATCGAGCATTCGAGTAATCGAGCAGTCGAGTATTCGCCCGGCGGGCAGGAAAGTAAAAAGGGACAACGTCACCGTTGTCCCTTTTTACTGTGTGGCGGGGGCCAGACTCGAACTGACGACCTTTGGGTTATGAGCCCAACGAGCTGCCACTGCTCCACCCCGCGATTTGCGACTGCAAAATTAGTCATTTAGTCACTCTCTCACAAATTGTTGTTAAAAAATTAACAATCATTAACCTTGTGCCGATGACGCGTTTCTACACCATAGGGATTGAAATGCCGTCCAACCGGCGATATAGGTTCAGGGCGTAAACATCGGTCATCGCGCTGATGTGGTCGAGCACGGCTTGCACTTTTTCGAACAGGGTAGGGGCGTTGATGTCGTACTGTTGCGGAAACTTGGTCAGCAACAACTGCGAGTAATTGCGCTCGGGGTGCATCACTGCCTCTATGAGTTTTTCAAGCAACAAATTGATGATGCGGTTGCCGGCGAGGTCGACGTCGACGACGTAACTCGCGCGGTACAGCCGTTGTCTTGCCAACTCGCTGCACGCCGTGTAGCCTGCCATCGCGCGCGGGCTGATGTGGTCGATAAGCGTCCCCTCGAAACGTCCGGCGAGTATGTCCCGCTCGTGGGCCGCGAACGTGTCGGCACATTCTCGTACCAGCAGTCCCACTACACACGAGCGCAGATACACCACCTTCTCGTTAGGATCGGTGACACGGTTCATCACCTCCCGCATGTGAGCGCGACGTTTCTCGTCAAAGAATGCCAACAACAGGCTCAAGGTCTCGTCGGTTGTGATGATTTTGAGTTTGTGCCCGTCTTCAATGTCCATCACCTGATAGCAGATGTCATCGGCAGCCTCAACGAGATACACAAGTGGGTGGCGGCAGTAACGCTCCGTGTCCACTCGCAGCAGTCCCAAGTGGCTTGCGATGCGCTCAAAGATTTCGCGCTCGCTCGTGAAAAAGCCGAACTTGCCGTTGTCCGCGGCATGGCGCGACGAGTAGGGATATTTCACTATTGCCGCCAGTGTGCTATAGGTCATCGCGAAGCCCCCCGGGCGGCGACCGTTAAACTGATGCACCAGTGCCCTGAGCGAGTTGGCATTGCCCTCGAAGTGTACGAGGTCGCTCCATTGCTCGGGGGTGAAATGTTCGCGCAGCACCCTGCCGCCGCCCTCGGCAAAGTAGGCCCCGATAGTCTTCTCGCCCGAGTGACCGAAGGGCGGGTTGCCGAGGTCGTGGGCAAGGCAGGCAGCGGCAACAATCTCGCCGATGGCATTCAACTTGTCTGCCCACGGCTCACCCTGATAACGTGGCAACAGGCGGCTTGCCACCTCGCCCGATAGCGAGCGTCCCACGCATGCCACCTCCAGCGAGTGGGTCAGGCGGTTGTGCACGAATATACTGTCGGGCAAGGGGAATACTTGAGTCTTGTTTTGCAACCGGCGAAACGGTGAGGAAAATATCAGGCGGTCGTAGTCGCGCTCAAACTCGCTGCGCACGCCACCGCGATTTTCGTCGCGATAGTGCTCCAACCCGAGGCGTTCGTCGCTAATCAGGCTAGCCCATTGCATGGTCTGTACTTGTGTGTTATCCGATTTCATTGTTCTGTGATTTTCTCGAGCATTGACGGGTGAACAAACGCGGTGGCAACGGCAATAACGCCCTCGATGTGTACCACCACGCGACGGTCGCCCTTGACACGCACGAACACGCCCTCGGCACCCTTGAACGTTCCGCCGATGATGCGCACCCTCTCGCCATGGGCAAAGTCACCCGGCTTGGGCGTGAGATACACGACATCTTCGACCGTCGCGCTCGCTATCGCCATGAAACTGTTCATCTGCACCTCGGGCACCACGAGAGGACGGCGTGTCGCTCGATTAATGATGTAACGCACCGGCATGGACGTGCCCGACTTGTACCACTTCATCTCGCGCTCGGTGCAGTGTACGAACAGCAGGTTGTGTACCGACGGTTCCAACCGGCGTTCCACCACGTTGCCACGCTCTCTTTTTACCACTCTCATCGGTACAAAGCACGTCAAACCATGAGCCTCCATGTCGTCCTTGACCGGTAACGCGCGGTTATAGGTCGCACGCATGGCGTACCACAGGCGAGGCTCGTTGGCACGGACCTCGGGTTTGTCGTAATTTATATTGTCAAGCGACATGAGAATCGGCGTTTGGTTTGTGTGCCACAAAAGTACAAAAAATCTTTATCCCATGCAAGGCTCGCGTCTGTTCCCCCCCGTTGTCACGTGGTGGCGCGTAGGTACAGGTCAAACAGGGCGGCGACGCAGTCGCTCTCGCTCATCGACGTGGCGAAGCCGTAGGCCGCCATGACAGCGCGGTCGTTGTTCTGGTGTGCGCGCCGCAGTTCCACCGGCATCGTCACCTCGTCGTACAGGTCGGCGAGACTGCTGTCCGGGTACAACGCCCGCGCGTCGAGTATCGCCTGCGCCGTCGCCTCGATGCGCGCACGTTGCTCACCCGTCACCTCCGGCCACACGAAGTTGTTGTAAACAATGTCTTTGCTATAACGGTAGTCGCTTTTTAATCGCCCACACACGGCACGCATCCACGCCATGTGAACATTGCTCTCCAACACACCGAAGTGATACAACGTCGCATCGGGAATGATAAGAACAAGGTTGCTTGCGATCACATCGCTCCCGAGAAACCCCATCGGCACATAACGTCGCCTTTCAGATGAAACGCTCGGTATAATGATATAATCACTCTCCGGCATTGTCTCTACATGGAACCTTGTCGGGCGGTCTGCGAGTTTCACAGTTCCCGGGCTGGGACTGGCAAGACGATAGTCTCGCACCGCTTCGACCCGTTTCAAGCAATTTGGCATCGAGCGCAACTCAGCAGGTGAACAATCGCCGAGCCAAAGGCAATAACGGGGCTGACGATGGATGAACTCTTGCGCCCCATACCATGGGCGGAAATATTGAGCAGCTTTCGGTTCTTGCTTTATAAACTCCTCCATCTCCTCTTTCTCAAAGAGATAGTTTCCGCCATCGATGGGCTTGTTGCCGATGCCAATTTCCGGCACGGCGCTGATGGGGTGCTGGCGGCTGCCGACGAACACGTCGGGCGCGTCGAGCAGGTAGGCATTGATGCGGTTTGCCTCGTAGCGGCGCTCGCCGTCGAAAATGACATGATTGCCGTGGCCGCCAATTGAGAAGCCGATGATGACACAGTGGACGTGGGCTTTGAGTGCTGCCTCGCTGTCCCAACGGAACGTGCGGTGAGCGAAGTCAATCGCCACCTTATAATCACTGACGAGCGGCTGCCACAGGTTCGCCACCTGCTCACCCTGGCTGACGCTGTTGGTCGACACGAGGGCGGCACGGATGGAGGGGTTGACCTGCATCATCTCGACGGCACGCTTATACCAGCAGCACACGTAGTCCATGTTGCCGACGTTTTTCCACTTGGAGCCGAACACGTCAATCATGTCCTGCTTCTGCCCCTTGCCCATCATACGCGCTCCCACGAAGGGTGGGTTGCCGATGATGTAGTCGAGGCGGTCGGGCGCGACGACGGTCGCCCAGTCGAGGCGCAGGGCGTTGCCCTCGATGATGTTGCCGTAGTGGCGCAGCGGCAGGAAGTCGATGTCGTAGCGGACGATGCGCTCGGTCTCCGCCATCATCTGCGCCTCGCTAATCCACAGCGCCGTGGTGGCGACGGTGACGGCGAAGTCGTTAATCTCGATGCCGTAAAAGCGGTTGATGCTCACCTTGATGGGGCTCTCCACGTCGAAGCCGATGACGGACTTGCCGCCGTAGAGGACGGTGAGCACCTCGTTCTCGAGGCGGCGCAGCGAGAGGTAGGTCTCCGTCAGGAAGTTGCCGCTGCCGCACGCCGGGTCGAGGAAGGTGAGCGAGGCAAGTTTATCTTGGAACTCGCGCAGCCGCGCCTGTCGCGTGCGCTCCACCGTTATGGCGCGTATGTTGTCGAACTCCGCGCGCAGGTCGTCGAGGAAGAGCGGGTCGATGACCTTGTGGATATTCTCGATGCTCGTGTAGTGCATGCCACCGCTGCGACGCGTCTCGGGGTTGAGCGTACTCTCGAACACGGCACCGAAGATAGTGGGGGAAATCTCGCTCCAGTCGAAGTCGAGGCTCGCGTGTTGCAAGATCAATTCGCGCAATTCGGGTGTGAACTGCGGCACGTCGATGACCTCGGCAAACAGTCCGCCGTTGGTGTAGGGAAAAGCCGCCAACTCGGCACGCAGATAGCGGCTGCGCCGCTCGGGTGGCGTGGCGAGCGTCTCGAAGAGGTCGCGCAGTGCCATGCGTGTCGCTCCGACATCGAAGAGCGCGAGATAGTCGTGAAACAGGTCGCGCGTGAAGATGCCGGCATCCTCGGCGTAGAGGCAAAAGACGAGGCGCACACACAGTATGTTGAGTTGGCGCAGCGTGCCGGGGTCGTTGTCGCCGTACTGCTCAAGCAGCGCGTCGTAGACCTTGCCTATAATCTCACCGGCTTGCATCGACACGCGCATCTCGCGAGCAAGATGCTCACTGCCGGTGTCAACAAGGAAACGCAGACGATGCCACTCGCGTCCGAGGTCTGCCACGCTTATCTGTTCGGGCTCGCCGTTGGGACGCTCCATGTCGTAGACGAGCATGCTCTCGAAGTTACAGGTGACCACCCAACGCGGATGGCGACTGAGCGGCAGGCCGGCGATGTAACGCTTGGCTTGTTGAAACGGTGTGAGCAGCGAGCCGTCGCTCTGCTTGATGGGCTTGCGCAAGTCTTTGCCGAGGCTCTTTTGCTCTATCATCACGCGTGTGGCGGGCAGGTAACCGTCGATAAACGAGGTGTTGTCGAGCATCACCTGATCCTCAAACTCGATTAGTTCGGTGGGACGTTCCACACCCAGCACGTCATGTAGCAATTCAATCCAGAAGACCTGGCTCTCGCCTTTCTCGTATCCGCGTTGTGCCCAGCGTGAGGCGAACTCGGCGGCTTGTGTAGCCCGTTGCTTGTCGTCGTTCATAGTCGGTCGTTTGTCGTTAGTTTAGTGCAAAGGTACAAAAAACTCTCAAGATTTTTTGTATCTTTGCGGTGTAAGCCGTGATTATCACTAAATATCCTACACGATGAAACGATTTGATTTTATACTGTTATTCTTGCTCACCGCAGTAGTGGTGTGGGCTCAGCGTATCGCAATACTCAGCGATATTCATGTCAGTCCGGGCAATGTCAACGAGGGCAAACTCATTGAGGCGATAGGCGAAATTAACGCCGCCGACTATGATGCCGTGATGGTGACCGGTGACCTGACCAATCAGGGTGCCGACGATGAACTCACTCACGTGAAGTCGTTATTGGACGGCATCAAACATCAGTTATATGTTATTCCGGGCAATCACGAGAACAACTGGAGCCAAAGCGCGTGTAAGACCTTTAACGACCTGTGGGGAAGCGACCGCTTTGTTTTCACGATTGACTCGCTCGTCGTGGTGGGCATGAATTGCGGACCGTTCATGAAGATGGGCGACGGACACATCAAGCGGGAAGACTTGTTATGGCTCGACCGCACCCTTGCCGAGGCGGTCAAGCCCGGCATGCAAGTGTTGAGTGTCAATCACTATCCGCTGCTCGACGACCTCGACAACTATCGCGATTATATTGCCGTGCTCAAGAAGTATCCTGTCATTACCCATCAGAGCGGGCATTACCACGCGTGGCGACAGTATGAAACCGACCGCATTAGCGGGGTTATGGTGCGAGCCCTCGACATGGGCGGTGGCGACTATGGCTACTCGATCATGGACATTGACCGCAAGCGGCAGATTATCCGCGTCTGCAATAAGCCGTTGGGCAAGCAACCCGAATTGAAATATGCCTACAAGATTAATACCGACTTCGATGACAATCAGCCGCCCCTGCCCGTTGGGGCGAGTAGTGTGCCCCGATGTGACATCAGCCTTGTTATTGCCGATGAGGCATCAATATTCACGCGAGTCGGTGTAGACAAGACGAGTGTGTATTACGGCAACTCCTCGGGTATGGTGACTGCTATCGATAAGAATACCGGCGAACGCCGTTGGCAAGTGAAGACCGACGCGATGTTGTTTGCCCGTCCGGCGGTTGCCGGCAACATAGTCGTGGCTCCGACAGCCGACCGTCGCCTGTTGTGGATAGATGCCCGTACGGGCAAGGTCATGCACAGTCACGAGGCCGCCGGCCCCTACGTTGCCGACGGTGTTGTCGTGGGCGACGTGCTGTATCAAGGCGGTTACAAGTGTTTTGAAGCGTGGAATGTGAAGCGACACAAGTTGCTGTGGCGTTACGACTCGATCGACAACTATTGTCAAGCCGAGCCCGTCGTTGACGGCAACGACGTGGTGTTCGGCGCTTGGGACACCCGGTTGCGCTGTTTGGACAAGCGCACCGGTGCGTTGCGCTGGCAGTGGTCTAACGGTCAGGATCGCAATTTGTTCAGTCCCGGTAATGTCGTGCCCGTCGTGACACCCGATAGGGTTGTTATTGTTGCGCCCGACCGTGTCACCACTTGTATTGACCGACGCACAGGCGAGCAAGTGTGGCGCGAGAAAAACGAGCACCGCGTGCGCGAGAGTCTCGGTCACAATGCCGATTGTACGGTGGCTTACGCCAAGACTATGGATGGTGACATTGTCGCAATGAGTACCGGCGAACACTACGAATTACTGTGGACCGAAGATGCCGGCTTCGGCTACGAGCACGCTCCGTGTATAGTCCTTGAGCACAAGGGACTGATATTCGCGGGCTCGAGGCGCGGAATGCTTGCCGTATTCGATGCCGCGACCCACTCGCGATTGGCATGTTACGCCCTGGGCTCGAGCGAGGTTAATGGGTTTGACATCGACCCGAGCACGGGCGACGTGTACTGCTCGTTGATCGAGGGCAAGATTTACCGCATTGCGGTGAACGAGTGAGCCCTCGTGACGGCTGTGTCACTTTCTTTAATCGTTAATTCGATTACTCGACTGCTCGATTACTCGATTACTCGATTGCTCGATTATTCGAATGCTCGATTACTCGAATGTTCGTTAATCATTGAACAAGTTATATGATAGAGAAATGGAAAACCCTTGAGAGCCGTTACCTGTTTCGCCGACCATGGCTCACGGCTCGTGTTGACCGCGTGCAGTTGCCCGACGGTCGTGTCAATCCCGAGCATTATGTGCTCGAATATCCCGATTGGGTCAACGTTATCGCGATTACAGCGAGCGGTGACTACGTCTTCATCAAGCAATATCGTCATGCTCTTGCCGACGTGTTTACCGAATTGTGTGCCGGTGTGATGGAGCCCGGCGAGACACCCGAACAAGCGGCACGACGCGAATTGCTTGAGGAAACAGGTTACGGTGGCGGACAATGGCATGAACTCATGACGATTGCCCAAAATCCGAGTACGTGTAACAATATGACACATTGTTTCATTGCGACCGGTGTGGCGCGTGTTGACAGTCAGCACCTTGATGGCGGTGAAGACATTGAAGTGGTGCTGCTTGGTGCCGAACAGGTGGTCGAACTCCTGCAGCACGACATGATGAAGCAAGCGTTAATGGCTGCGCCCCTGTGGCGTCACCTCTACGAGGCACGAAACATCTAAGGTGTAAAAATGTTTCAATAATAAAAATTCATGCTCGCTATGCTTACATTTTCGTGTTTTTGACCCGACTTTTGCTAATTATTGTTAACCGGGCAAATTTTTTTTGTGACAAATTATTGCCAACTCCAAAAATGATATTAACTTTGCGGCGGTTTTCATGGTATTAGTTTTTTAAGGTTATGAGTACGACCTCTTGACGCTGGGAAGCGGCAAAGGTTGGACCTTTTTTACAAAGGTTTGTTAATGGTACTTTAAAGGTTAATTAGTTAAGCAATCCCCGACGAGAGTCGAGGATTTTTTTTGCCCGTAAATTACTGTGCCGCCCCCTTAACTTCACCAACCCTCGTTATCCGCTGCCGTCGGATCAAATACCGCGCGGCAGGAGCGAAAGCCTGCCGCGCGGTATTTGTTTCAACGGTCGGTCGGGTATCAGAAGTGTGATTGATATTCGCGCAATTTGGTGCGTTTGAGAACAACGCGCTCGGTGTCATGTGATGTCTCTTGAGCACCACACTCGGCGCACGTGTAATAGTTGGTGTAAGGCACGTACACCACGTTCTCCATGAACACCCCTACTATGTTGTAACCGTGTTCCTTCCGGTGCTGGCGGACGTTCTCGCGACTCTTCTCGGTGTGACCGTCGCCGTAGGTCGTTGTCACTTCGTCATAAGTCTCCCAGCGTTCCACCCCGGTTATCACGGTGTCGAGAACTTCGGTGACTTCCTCAATGGCATTCTGTCGTTCGCCCTCTTCGACACGCTCGGTGAACGAGGTGCTGTATAGGGTCTTGCATATAGAGCAACGAATTTCGGGACAAGTCTCGAGCAGCACATGATTGACACTGCCGTAAAAACTGTTCACGACAAATGCCATACCTATCAACATCAAGATGATGTAATAATTGCTCAAGGAGACGAATATCCACGCGATAACCACGACCATAGTGACGGCTTTCAACACGTAGCACATGATGCTGTTGTTCACTCTCTTGTACACGAACGGGAACCTCAACAATCCGAATAACAACCACGGCAGCAACATGGGCACCAGCAGGGCGTGCAAGATGATGTAGATAACAGCCGCAATAAACAAGATGAAATTGCCCACTGTCTTCATCGAGAACCCGTTGAGGTCAAGTTTGGTGATGTTTGACGCCTCGATGGGCAGGGCGGTCTCCTGGTAGATGCCGTTTGACCAAATCGCGCCCACCATCGGCAGGTCGCATAGTTTGCCGTAGAAAGGAATGTACTTGAGTACCCAATTATTTCGCGAGCGTGCCGCTTGCGTTGGCATGCGGTAGTCGGTGACAATGCTGTCGGCATCGAAGTTTACGATGGGCTTGAAGAACTCGCCCTCCTCGAACACAAGCACCGGGAATTGGGCTTGCAGTGCACCCGACTCGGTATGTCCCACCACTAATGCCGGTCGCAGCGTTTGCTCAATTTCGTCGAAGCGTTTGCCGAGTATCAACGACTCGAATTTTCCCCTTGACATGGGTTCCATGTTTTCGCCGTAAGTCGCGACGGTGAATTGTTCGAGACTGTCGGCGAGGCAAAAGATGAACGGTGTGCCGCTCAACACAGTGTCCTTGCCCGAAGCCAGGCGCACGAGACTGTTGTAAGAAGAACTGTTCTTGTCTTTTTTGGTGACAGACTTTACCACAATAGTGTCGCCGTTGTGGTTGGCACTGTAACCTGTCGTGTCTTTGGAGAAGTTCAGGCTACGGCTGACAACTATAGCGCTATCGGCAACGCACGCTTGAGGCAGGTATCCTCGGTCGCCTTTATCGGTTTGCACCCAAAACATGGGTTGTTTGGCATCGGTGTAATCCACGACACCCAACAATGTGATAGAGTCGCCGCGATTGAGACTGACGCTGCCTATGCCCACCGAGTCGGTCATCAATGTGCCGGCTGAGAGCAGTGCATGTCGCTCGGTGTGCAATTCGGTACCGGTGCGGTGGCAGAATTGTATTGTCCACGGCAGCAACACGACTATTGCCAAAATCAGTCGGGTGATGGTGGAATCAAACAGTTTGCCGTATTTGAAGGGATTGGTCATGGTGTTGTACTTATAAGTGAAAACCGATGTTAAAATGTCAACGCTGTCGTGTTGAGCTTGCAAATATAAACAAAATGAGTCGAATAGAAAAATGAAAGGAAATTTTTCCTGTGTTTTTTCCTGTGTTTTATTGCGGATAATGAGTTTTTTTGTACCTTTACACACTCAACCGTTTTAAAGTACTTTATTCAATGCATTATTTGGAATTGCCTCCGGGAAACGACGGTCGCGTGTTGCCCTTCTATCTGTCGATGGAAGAGTACGCTGTGCGTCTGCTTGGCGAGCGTGATGACGTTGACTGTTTTTTCTTCATGTGGCAAGTGTCACCCACGGTTATTGTCGGTCGTCATCAGGTGATTGACGGCGAGTTAGACCTGTCCTATTGTCGCTCGCACGATATTGCCGTGTATCGTCGCAAGAGCGGTGGCGGCTGTGTGTTTGCCGACCGCAGCAACGTGATGTTGAGTTATATCACGCGTGGCGATAACGTCCGCGAGGTGTACGAGCGGTACACGGCCGAAGTTGTTGAGATGTTGCGTGCTCTCGATTTGAACGCGACTGTGAGCGGGCGTAACGATATTCTTGTTGACGGCGGCAAGGTGAGCGGTACCGCTTTCTATCACTTGAACGGGTGCAGCATCGTGCATGGTACGATGTTGTACGATACCGACATGTCGCACATGTCACATGCTCTCACCCCGTCACGAGCCAAACTGTTGAGCCACGGTGTCACCAGCGTCGAGTCACGAGTGACCACCCTGAACCGTCACCTCAGCATGGATATTGAATCCTTCAAGGCACATATGCGTGATTTCCTGTGCAGTGATACCGTTTTGCTCGGTGATGACGATTTGGGTCACATTGAGCGCATCATGGAAGGGTACTTGTCACCGGCATTTATTTTCCAAACAAAATATGACAAGCAAGTTTCCGACTCTTGAAACCTATAACATCGTTTAATCTTAATAACAATCATAGAATATGGAGAAACTAACGTGTTTGCATGACCGTCATGTGGCATTGGGGGCGTTGATGAGCCCGTTCGGTGGCTTTGATATGCCTATACAATATGCCGGTATAGTGGAGGAGCACAACGCGGTGCGCAATGCCGTGGGTGTGTTCGATGTGAGTCACATGGGTGAGGTGCGTGTCACCGGTGACGAAGCCGAGTCGTTTGTCGACTATATATTTACCGGTAATGTGGCAGCATTGGAGGTCGGCAAGATTGCTTACGGCATGATGCTCTATTCCGACGGTGGCACTGTCGATGATTTGTTGGTATACAAGATGGGTGCCAACGACCTGTTGCTCGTGATTAATGCCGCCAACATCGATAAGGACGTGGCTTGGATAACCGAACATTCAGCAGGACACAATGTCACGGTCGAGCACTTGAGCGACTGTTACGGTCAACTTGCCGTTCAGGGGCCTGACAGCGAGACTGTCCTGCGCGACGTGTTGCACCTCGATTGTGCCGACTTGACTTTTTACACGTTCAAGACTGTAGAGTGTAACGGCGAAACCGTGATTGTGAGCCGCACCGGTTATACGGGCGAAGACGGTTTCGAAATCTATGCCGGTCATGAATTGACAGTCTCAATGTGGGACGCCTTGATTGCAGCCGGTGTTCAACCCTGTGGCCTGGGTTGTCGCGACACGTTGCGTTTCGAGGTGGGACTGCCGCTGTACGGCGACGAATTGAGTGCCGAAATTTCGCCCATAACCGCCACATTGGGCATGTTTGTCAAGTTGGACAAGCCGGGCGACTTTATCGGTAAGGACGCTTGTGCCCGACAGAAAGCCGAGGGCAGCCCGATGAAACTGGTGGGGTTGGAAATTCACGACCGTGCAATAGCGCGCCACGGATACGAGGTACTTGACGGCGAGCGCGTGGTGGGTCATGTGACGACAGGTTATCGCGGTATCAGCGTGGACAAGAGCCTGGCGATGGCACTGGTCGAGCGTGCTGCGGGTGACTTGGGGCACGAGTTGCAGGTGCGTATTCGTCGCAAGGTGTTTCCCGCTACCGTGATAGCCAAGCGTTTCTACAAAAAGAGTTATAAAAAGTGATGCGATTGTTTTAACGTGGCAACACTTTTCAAAATCCGGGCTTGGGGATTCCGGGTTTAGAGTGACACCCGGTCATGTTGAAGTGCCGCACTTCAATAAAAACTCAAACTATAAAAAACAAACATTTAAAACCATATACAGCAATGAGTAAAGTAATTGACGGACTGTATTACAGTGAGACGCACGAGTGGGTGCGAGTTGAGAACGGTATAGGCACAGTGGGTATTACCGACTATGCACAACACGCGTTGGGCAATGTTGTCTACGTTGACATGCCGTCGGAAGACGAAGAGTTCGCTGCCGGTGAGGTCTTCGGCGCGGTAGAGAGTGTGAAGGCTGCCGGTGACCTGAACTTGCCGGTGAGCGGCACTATTGTCGAGGTTAACGAGGCTCTTGTCGACGAGCCGGGTTTGATCAACAAAGATGCCTATGAGAACTGGATTGTTCGCGTCCGCTTGAGTGACGAGGGTGAGTTGGACAACCTGATGACGGCCGAGGTGTATCGTTCCACCATTGACGAGTAATTGTTTCGATAATGGCATTCAAGTATTTTCCGCACACCGGTCAAGACATTGACACGATGCTTCGTGCCGTGGGTATGTCATCGCTCGACGAGTTGTACAGCGACATCCCCGACGAGTTGCAGTTGCATCGCGATTATGACTTGCCCAAGGCGATGAGTGAGCAGGAACTGCGTGCTCATTTTGCCGATTTGGCATCGTTGAACACTCCGTTTCGCGCCTGTTTTGCCGGAAACGGTGTCTACGACCACTACACTCCGGCGGTAGTTGAGGAAATCACGCGTCGCAGCGAGTTCCTCACCGGTTACACTCCTTATCAAGCCGAGGTCTCGCAGGGCACGTTGCAATACATCTTCGAGTTCCAGACGATGATGGCTCGCTTGACCGGCATGGAAGTGAGCAACGCGTCGATGTACGACGGCACGACGGCAACCGCCGAGGCAATGATGATGACAGTGGCGAGTGCTCGCAAGCGCAACAAAGTGCTGTACAGTGCCACATTGCCGAGGAAGGTGCAACGTGTCCTGGACACCTATGCGCACTACCATGGCATTACATTGACTCGCTTGCCCGAGGATTGTAACGGTGTTACATCGCGCGAGTCGCTCGACGAGCAACTCGCGGCGGGTGATGTGGCAGGTGTTATCGTTGCTCAACCCAATCGCTACGGTATTGTCGAGGACTACACCGGTTGGGCTGATGCTGTGCACGGTGCCGGCTCGATGCTGGTGATGCACTGCGTGGCTAACACCTTGGCTGTGTTGCGCACACCCGGTGAGTGGGGTGCCGATGTGGCTGCGGGTGATGGTCAGAGCCTTGGCATACCCGTCGGCTTCGGCGGACCGCACGTGGGCTTCATGTGTACGAGCAAGAAGCACATTCGCAAGTTGCCGGGGCGCATCGTGGGCGCGACAACCGATGCCCTCGGTCGTCGCTCGTTTGTACTCACTTTACAAGCCCGCGAGCAACACATTCGTCGCGAGAAAGCGACAAGCAACATATGCTCCAATCAAAGCCTGATGGCATTGTTCGTGACCGTTTACATGTCGCTGATGGGCGATAAGGGCTTGCGCGAGGTGAACGAGCGCGGGTATTCCGGCGCTCACTATCTCGCCGAGAACCTTGTGGCTTCGGGTAATTTCAAGTTGTGTTATCCCGACAGCCCTTTCCTCAACGAATTCGTAGTGGAAACCACTGCGCCCGAACCGTCGTTGGAACAGCGATGCAGCAAGGCTGTTCGCAATGGCATCTTGCCCGGTTTTATACTCGGTGGAAACCGTCTGCTCATTGCCGTGACCGAGAGACAGTCCCGGCAAGATCTTGATGACCTCTTAACTTTTTTGGATTAACCGGAATTCGGTAAGACGATATGAACAATCAACTATACGACAAACTGATATTTGAATTGTCACACGAGGGTCGTCAAGGTTACTCCTTGCCCGACGCTGCAGTTGAATTTCACGGTTTTGGCATGCCTGCCGGTTTGTTGAGAGAGAAGCCGGCGCGATTGCCCGAGTGTGATGAACTGACAGTAGTGCGACACTACACCAACATGAGCAACAACAACTTTGGTGTAGACACCGGATTTTATCCGTTGGGCTCGTGCACGATGAAATATAATCCCAAGGTGGACGAGGTCCTCAGCGGCGTGTTCGCTGAGGTACACCCCGCCTCGCCCGACGAGCATGTGCAAGGTGTGTTGAAGATGTACCGCGAGTTACAACGGGCGTTGAGTGAAATTGCCGGTATGGCCGAGTTTACGCTCAACCCCTATGCCGGTGCTCACGGCGAGTTAACCGGATTGATGATAATGCGTCGCTACCACGAGTTGCGCGGCGATGCCGGACGCACTCGGGTTATAGTGCCCGATTCGGCTCACGGCACCAATCCGGCTAGTGCTGCTGTTGCCGGTCTCGAAGTGGTGGTGGTGAAGAGTCGTGAGGACGGTACGGTCGACGTGGAAGCCTTGAAGCCGTTGCTTGACAACACCATTGCCGGCATGATGATGACCAACCCCAACACGCTCGGTATTTTTGAGCACAACATCAAGGAGATTGCCTCGCTCGTGCACGCTGCCGGCGGTTTGATGTACTACGACGGCGCCAACCTCAATCCCCTGTTGGGACGTTGCCGTCCGGGAGACCTCGGTTTCGACATCATGCACATCAACCTGCACAAGACTTTCTCGACCCCTCACGGCGGTGGCGGACCGGGTGCCGGCCCCGTAGGCGTGCGAGCCGGCTTGGAGAATTTGTTGCCCTCACCACGTGTGATTTTTGACGAGAAAGCCGGTATATATCGCCGCGCTCGCACAGCCGAAACAATGGGCAATGTGACAGGCGGCGCGGGCAACGTGGGCGTGCTGGTTCGCGCGCTTGCCTACATCTTGACGTTGGGACGCGAACACATCAAGTCGGTCGGCCCCTTGGCAACACTCAATGCCAATTACATCAAGGAACGTTTGAAAGATGTGTACGAGTTACCGCTTGAGGGAGTCTGTAAACATGAGTTCGTGTTCGATGGCCTCAAGGACAAGAGTACCGGTGTGACAACACTCAATGTTGCAAAGCGTTTGTTGGATTACGGCTTCCATGCCCCGACAATCTATTTCCCGCTGTTGTTCCACGAGGCAATGATGATTGAGCCTACCGAGAGTGAGAGTCTCGAGACGCTTGATGCTTTCATTGATGCGATGCGTCGCATTGCCGCCGAAGCCCTGTCCGACCCCGAGATGGTGAAGACAGCACCACACGCGACACCGGTGTGTCGCCCCGATGATACGGCGGCGGCTCTCAAACAGGAGGTAACATTAGACCTGATTAAACAGGCATAATCAATACTATTGCTACATCATGACCCATGCGGGCGATGTCGTCGACTCGCATGGGGAGTGGTGGGCAGTTGTGAACGCGATGCCCTCGTGAATGCGTTGCGAGTTAACTTGTCGGGTATTTACCCCATGCGTCGCGACTTTTACTATCTTACATTACAATGAACCGAGGTAAATTATATTTCAGATACGGCACTATGGGAAGTGCCAAGACGGCTCTCCTGCTCACTCAAGCCTACAACTTCGAGGAACGTGGCATGAAGTTCCTGTGCATGAAGCCTATTATCGATAATCGCGAGGGCGATAACGTGATACGCTCGCGCGTAGGCATCGAGCGTCGTTGCGAGTGGATTTATCCGCACACCGACTTGTACGAGACCTTGTGCGCAATGTTCGGGCGCGAGGGTAAAAAAGATTGGATCTTGATAGATGAGGTGCAGTTCTTGAGCAGCGAGCAAATCGATCAATTGGCACGCGTGGTCGATGACTACGGCG
This sequence comes from uncultured Porphyromonadaceae bacterium, assembly GCA_937901905.1. Classification (GTDB taxonomy): domain Bacteria; phylum Bacteroidota; class Bacteroidia; order Bacteroidales; family Muribaculaceae; genus Sodaliphilus. The sequence goes on from CALDIF010000085.1 coordinate 21,418, forward strand.
TGAACGTGGTGTGTTACGGTTTGCGCACCGACTTCCAGAGCCACATGTTTGAGGGCTCGCAGCGATTGTTTGAACTGGCTGACACGATAGATGAAATCAAGAGTACTTGTTCATGCGGTCGCAAGACCATTATCAATGCGCGCATCGACCACAGCGGCAATATCGTTACTGCCGGTGACCAAGTTGAAATCGGAGGTGATGACAAGTATGTGGCATTGTGTCGCAGTTGTTGGCGCAACAGGCGAGTCGAGAGCACTCGTCGCTCGACACTGCAGTTCGAGGACTAACGTCCGAACACAAGGTTGACCAGCCACGTCATGATGCTGAGTACCACACTGAATGCCACCGCCCACCAGAAACCGTCGACGGTGAATGACCCGAGGAACCAAGCGCACAACATTACCATCAGCGCGTTAATCACGAGGATAAACAATCCGAGGGTGATTACGGTTAACGGCAAGGCGAGTACCTTGAGAACCGGGCGCACGATGGCATTGATAAAGCCGAGTACGATAGCAACGAAAATGGCGTGCCACCACGGCTCGATGTGGACACCGCTACTCAATATCCACGTGGTGAGCAGGACGGCAAGTGTCGAGGCGATGAGATTGATAATCATGACAAGTTATCGTAGATGAATTTCAAGGGGTAAAGTTACATAATTTATTTCTTTTTTGCAAACAAATTGCTGATTTTTCGATTATGGCGATGTTGAATAACAAGAAACTTGTCGACACGATACAGGACTATGTGATGATTTCGCTCGGCCTTGCGTCCTATGCGTTCGGCTTCACGGCGTTTGTGTTGCCCGAGAAGGTGGTGACCGGTGGCGTGACGGGTCTGTCATCGTTGTTATACTTCGCGTTCGGGTGGAATGTTGCATTGACCTACTATCTGATTAACGCGGCACTGCTTGCCGTGGCTTATCGCACGGTAGGGCGTCAATTCGTCATTCGCACCATAATCGGGGCAACGTTGGCAACACTGTTCATCGGTGTAATGCAGCCCTTTTTCACGGCTCCCATTGTCGCCCAACAGCCATTCATGAATATCATTATCGGTGCAATCTTTTGTGGGGTCGGCATCGGCACGGTGTTCATTCACAACGGCAGCAGTGCCGGCACCGATATCGTGGCTGCGATGGTGACTAAGTACACCACAATTTCGTTCGGTCGCATGATGTTGTACTTGGACTTGGTCATAATCTCGTCGTCGTTCATTCTCTTTCACAGCATCGACAAGATAGTCTACGGCTTGATTTTCATGATTATAAACTCGCTGGTGACCGACATGGTGATTAATAACAACAGGCAAAGCGTGCAATTCCTGATTTTCTCGGAAAACTGGGAGGCTATAGCCAACGCGGTGAATACCGAGGCTCGACGCGGTTGCACCTTACTGCATGGCACCGGCTGGTATAGCAAGCGTGATGTCAAGATACTGTTGGTGATTTGTCGCAAGTTGGAGAGTGTGACAGTGTTGCGTATCATCAAGCGCACCGACCCGGGTGCATTTATCAGTCAAGCCAACGTGAGTAGTGTGTACGGACAAGGTTTTGATGAGGTGAAAGTGAGAGCCGCCAAGCCCAAAGCATCGCCGGCACCACATCTTGTTGAGTCCCACTCACCCGACAAACCCGATGAGACACGCGAGCACCGCGAGCATGACGATTAATTTGCTTGATTGTGCGGAAAGTCGTAAATTTGCAGCAATTATGTGAGCGGTGAGCACGAATGATAGCCGGTGCAACACTGTGAACACGGTGAGATAATCAGCCCCGTCCCGAGTTACCCGTGACAACCGCCTGCCAATGAAAGCAAAACTATAAAATTAACCTATGTATAGAACTAAAACTAACGGTGAGTTGCGCCTTGCCAACGTGGGTGAGGTGGTGACACTTGCCGGTTGGGTGCAACGCACCCGCAAGATGGGAGGTATGACATTCATTGACCTCCGTGACCGTTATGGCATAACGCAAATTGTGTTTAACAACGAGGTCGATGCCTCCTTGTGTGACAAGGCCAATCATGTGGGACGCGAATGGGTGTTGCAGGTGAGAGGCACCGTTGCCGAGCGCGAGAGTAAGAATGCCAATATGCCTACCGGTGACATCGAGATAATTGCCGCCGAGTTGAACGTCTTGAGTCGCAGTGAGGTGCCCCCGTTTACCATCGAGGACAACACCGACGGCGGCGATGACTTGCGCATGAAGTATCGTTATCTTGACTTGCGTCGCGCTGCCGTGCGTCGCAATCTCGAGTTGCGCCACCAAATGGCTATCTTAATTCGAAACTTCCTTGACAGCAAGGATTTTATTGAGGTTGAAACACCCATCTTGATTGGCAGCACCCCCGAGGGCGCACGCGACTTCGTTGTCCCCTCGCGCATGAACCCCGGTCAGTTTTACGCCTTGCCTCAAAGTCCGCAGACACTCAAGCAGTTGCTGATGGTGGCGGGCTTTGACCGTTATTTCCAAATAGCCAAGTGTTTCCGTGACGAGGACTTGCGAGCCGACCGTCAGCCCGAATTTACTCAGATCGACTGCGAGATGAGTTTCGTGGAGCAAGATGACGTGTTGGAAATCTTTGAGGACATGGCTCGGCACTTGTTCAAGCGGGTGCGTGGCGTTGACTTGCCCTCGCCGCTGCGTCGCATGACATGGCACGATGCAATGAGGTTGTACGGTAGCGACAAGCCCGACTTGCGCTTCGGCATGACATTTGTCGAGTTGATGGATACCCTCAAGGGCAGCGGCACGTTCCCCGTGTTCGACAATGCAGCCTATATAGGCGGTATCTGTGTGCCCGGGTGTGCCGACTATTCGCGCAAGCAGTTGGACCAACTCACCGAGTGGGTCAAGCGACCGCAAATCGGTGCGAGCGGATTGGTGTATATCAAGTATAACAGCGACGGTACCGTCAAGTCGAGCATCGACAAGTTCTACACTCCCGAGGTGTTGCAAGCCGTCAAGCAAGCAACCGGAGCGAGCGATGGCGACCTCGTGCTCATCTTGTGCGGTGACAATGCCAACAAGACACGCGTGCAACTCAGCACACTGCGTCTCGAGATGGGCGACCGCTTGGGCTTGCGTGACAAGAACCGTTTCGAGTGCTTGTGGATCGTTGATTTCCCGTTGTTCGAGTGGAGCGATGAGGAGCAACGATTGATGGCAACACACCACCCGTTCACCCTGCCCAATCCCGAGGATATTCCTTTGCTTGACGAACACCCCGAGCGCGTGCGTGCCGTGGCTTATGACTTCGTGTGCAACGGTGTCGAGGTCGGTGGGGGCAGTTTGCGTATTCACGACGGTGAGTTGCAAGCCAAGATGTTCAAGATACTCGGTTTCACTCCCGAGCGTGCAATGGCACAGTTCGGCTTCTTGATCAATGCTTTCAAGTATGGAGCGCCACCCCATGCCGGATTGGCATTCGGTTTCGACCGTTTCGTGTCAATCATGGCAGGGTTGGACAGCATTCGCGACTGTATCGCTTTCCCGAAGAATAACAGCGGTCGCGATGTGATGCTCGACGCTCCGAGCGAGATTGACGACAGCCAGTTGGACGAACTTAACCTTATCATCAAGAAGTGATGACGGTAGGGGAGATCACGCGAGTTATCGAGAGCCGTGCTCCGTTGGGCTTGCAAGAGGATTTTGATAACGCCGGTTTACAAGTGGGCAACCCCGATGCTGCCGCAACCGGTGTACTGTTGTGTACCGATGTTACTATGGCGGTGCTCGACGAGGCTGTAGAGCGCGGCTTTAACCTTGTCGTCAGTCATCACCCCTTGATTTTTCACCCCTTGAAACGTCTCACCGGCGCGTCGCTTACCGAGCGGCTTGTAGAGCGTGCCCTATTATCGGGCATTAATGTCTACAGCGCGCACACCAACATGGATAACGCTCCCGGCGGAGTGTCATTCCACATGGCACAGCGATTGGGGCTGACCGAGGTCGATTTCCTTGACGGGCATTCCAACCCCTTATCACCCGGTGGCGTGGCGGGTAGTGGCGTGATAGGCAATGTCGAACCGCAACCGGCAATGCAGATTATAGAGCGCGCAAAACGCGTGTTTGACGTCGGTGCAGTGCGTTACAGCGGTGACGTGGCGACTGTGGTCAAGCGAGTCGCCCTGTGTGGCGGTGCCGGAGGCTTCTTGTTGAACAAGGCTGTTGAACGCGGTGCCGACTTGTACCTGAGTGCCGATATGCGCTATCATGATTTCTTGGAGCATAATAACTCGATTGTAGTGGTGGATATAGGACATTACGAGAGCGAACACTACACAAAAGAGATATTTTTTGCGATTATTCGAGAAAAATTTCCTACCTTTGCAGTTGATTTTGCAAAATCCGAAACAAATCAGATAAAATATCTATAACAAGTTATGGCTAAACAAGAAAAAGAACTGACGGTTGAGGAGCGTCTGAAACTGCTCTATAACTTGCAGGCTATCCTGAGCGAGGTCGACCGAATCAAGCAGTTGCGCGGTGAATTGCCCCGTGAGGTCGAGGACCTTGAGAACGAGATAGCCGGACTGCACACTCGCATCGGCAAGTATGAGGCAGAGATTGCAGCCATCGAGGCTGACATTGAAAAGAAGCGGCAGGAACGCGACAACGCAATGACCTTGATCGACAAGTTTACCCATGACCAAGACAACGTGCGCAACAGTCGCGAGTTTGATTATTTATCCAAGGAGATTGAGTACCAGGGACTGAACATTGAGTTGGCGGAGAAGAATATCAACGAGGGTGCGCGTCGCATCGAGGCTATTAAAGTTGAGATTGAACGCACTCGAGTGCTCGTCGATGACAAGGAACATGTGCTCGAAACCAAGCGTGGCGAGTTGAGCGAAATTGTCAGCGAAACAAAGCAGAACGAGGAGAAATTGCGCGACAAGGCCAAGCGTCTTGAGAACAAGATTACCGACCAACGTTTGCTCGCCGCATTCAAGCGTATTCGTCAAAATGCCCGCAACGGCTTGGGCATAGTCTACGTCCAACGCAACGCTTGCGGTGGTTGCTACAACAGCATTCCTCCCCAACGTCAGTTGGAAATCAAGATGCGTAAGAAAATCATCGTGTGTGAGTATTGCGGTCGCATCTTGATAGATCCCGAACTCGCCGGAGTGGGCGAGAGCGCGCCTAAGGGTAAGTAACCGCTGTTTAAGGTTATAACAAGCCGCGATGTCGTTTCGAAACGACATCGCGGCTTGACTGTGTCTGCTACTGTGTATCGTGACGGAGCGTCAGTCGCTCAACTTGCGGTAGCGGGTGCGCGACGGCTCTTGTTCACCGAGCCGTTTGACCTTGTGTTGCTCGTACTCGGAGTATGAGCCCTCAAAGTAGAACACCTCGCCGTTGCCCTCAAAGGCGAGAATGTGGGTGCAAATGCGATCGAGGAACCAACGGTCGTGACTGATGACCACAGCGCAACCGGCAAAGTCGTCAAGACCGTCTTCGAGAGCGCGCAGTGTGTTGACATCAATGTCGTTGGTGGGCTCGTCAAGCAAGAGAACATTGCCCTCCTGCTTGAGTGCCAATGCCAACTGCAAGCGGTTGCGCTCACCTCCCGACAGCACACCGCACAACTTTTGTTGGTCAACGCCCGTGAAGTTGAACCGCGACAAGTAGGCGCGAGCGTTAACATCACGTCCGCCCATGCGCAGGGTCTCATTACCACCCGAAATCACGTCATATACTGTCTTATTCGGGTCAATGCTTGTGTGTTGTTGGTCCGCGTAAACCGCTTTCACCGTTTCGCCTATCTCAAACGTGCCCCCGTCGGCTTGCTCAAGCCCCATGATAAGACGGAATAATGTCGTCTTTCCGGCACCGTTGGGACCGATTACGCCCACTATGCCGCCGGGAGGCAACGCGAAGTTGAGGTCGGTGAATAGAGTCTTCTCCCCGAACGCTTTGCTCACATGGTGAGCCTCAATAACTTTGTTGCCGAGTCGGGGACCGTTGGGAATGAAGATTTCGAGTTTCTCCTCTTTCTCCTTGACGCTCTCGTTGAGCATGCGGTCGTAACTGTTCAGGCGCGCCTTTCCCTTTGCTTGGCGCGCCTTAGGTGCCATGCGCACCCATTCCAACTCGCGTTGCAGGGTCTTACGTCGTTTGCTCTCGGTGCGCTCTTCTTGTGCCAAACGCAATGTCTTCTGTTCCAACCAACTGCTGTAATTGCCGTGCCACGGTATGCCCTCGCCGCGATCCAACTCAAGTATCCACCCTGCCACGTGGTCAAGAAAATAGCGGTCGTGAGTGACGGCTATCACCGTGCCGGCATATTGCTGCAGGTGTTGCTCCAACCAATCAATGGATTCGGCATCAAGGTGGTTGGTGGGCTCGTCGAGTAATAATACATCGGGTTGTTGCAATAACAAGCGGCAAAGGGCTACCCGTCGTCGTTCGCCGCCGCTCAATTGACGAGTGCTGCGAGCACCGTCAGGACAACGCAATGCGTCCATCGCGCGCTCTAGTTTGCTATCGAGGTTCCAAGCGTCGGTTGCGTCAATGATGTCTTGCAACTCGGCTTGGCGGGCAAACAGTTGATCCATCTTGTCCGGGTCCTCGTAGTATTCGGGCAAGCCGAATAACCGGTTGACTTCCTCGTACTGTTGAAGTGCGTCAACCGCGTGCTGTACACCCTCCTGAACGACCTCGCGCACAGTCTTGTCGGGGTCTAATGGAGGGTCTTGAGGCAAGTAACCCACGGTGTATCCGGGAGCAAAAACCACCTCGCCGTTATAACTCTTGTCCAGGTCTGCTATGATTTTCAATAGCGTGGACTTGCCGGAACCGTTCAAGCCTATGATACCTATTTTGGCTCCGTAGAAAAACGAGAGATAAATGTTCTTAAGCACCTGCTTACGGTTCTGCTCGATGATTTTGCTGACGCCAACCATCGAGAAAATGATTTTTTTGTCGTCGCCGTTTGCCATTTGTTGTGTATATCGGTTAAAGATGTGTAAAGTATATGTGCAAAGTTAACAAAATCTGTCCAATCACAAAAATTGTCGAATAATAGCACGTCTGTTTACGTGGAAAAAAGAACGACTGCGAATTTCACGAATTCATCTAATTACAGAGGTTTACGAGAGATGATGAGAGGTCGCACTGCCACAGTACCGCCCACACGCGCCCGTGATGAGATATAGCCTCTTTCAGAGGCTGCGTGCGGTGTCGTATGCGATCCGTAGGT
>CALDIF010000086.1 GCA_937901905.1 uncultured Porphyromonadaceae bacterium
ACACGAATAATCATTTTGTTGACTTTTATGAGTCAACTTTTTTCAGGGAAAGACATTTTGTGCATTATCTATATGGATGGTACGCAACAATATCATTCAAGAAAGCGACCTTTATAACAGCACAAAAAGAAACCTTTTGGAATTGTTTTCCAATGACTTAGTTGACGTGCTAATGCCGCAAAAAGAAGTTTTTGATGATTACATTAAGCAAATAGAAGTGACAACATCAAATGAAAAAGCGCACATTGAACCCAATGATATAGGCGCACTTTTTGGAAAGACAACGAAAATAAAAGTTTTCTCACTTGGTGACGCCAACTATCAAACGAGAAATTTCCTTCCTGCAATGCGGACAAAGCCATTTTTGCTGCTTGCAGGAATATCGGGAACAGGCAAAAGCCAAATTGTTAAAGAAATGGCTTTTGCAACGTGCCCCGATTTAGACGATTTACGCAACAACGAAGCTTCTCCGGGCAACTATTGTTTGGTTGAAGTAAAACCAAATTGGCACGACAGCACAGAACTTCTCGGTTACGATAGTGCCATCAAAAGACACTATGTAGTTACCAAGTTCGTCAAGTTTGTTGTCAAGGCGATGCGCTACCCCGATGTGCCGTTCTTTGTCTGCCTCGATGAAATGAACCTCGCTCCTGTGGAGCAATACTTCGCCGAGTTTTTGAGTGTACTCGAAAGCCGCAAACTTGTTGACGGCAACATCATCAGCGAACCGCTGATTGGTCGTGAGGCATTTGGCAACGACCTCGTGGCAAAGGAACTTTTTGACTTGCAACTGCCATCAGTCGGCGAAATGCAAGTCAAAGCTGCTCAACTATCGGACGCTGAACTCGGCGAAAATGCAGATATTTGGCACACGCTGCAAGATAATGGCTTGTGTTTGCCTCAAAATCTTATCGTCATAGGCACGGTGAACATGGACGAAACTACGCATCAGTTCTCGCGCAAGGTCATTGACCGTGCAATGACCTTTGAGATGAACGAGGCAGACTTTGACAGTTACTTCGAGGACAAGGTGACGCTCGACTATGTGGACGACCCCCTATCTGCCAATTTGTTCCTCTCCCGTAACGTGAACGGCAACCGCGCCATTGAAGAAATTGAAAACCTCGATGAGCTGTTCAAAACAAATGTTGCCACAATGCTCAATGCCCTAAACGCAACTCTTGAAGACACACCCTTCAAGATTGCCTACCGTGTGCAAAACGAATTGGTTATCTACTTCGCCGAATTGCTGCGTGAGAACCACGATGCCGACCAAGAGCAATTACTTGCCACCGCCCTTGACGACATAATGATGATGAAAGTGTTGCCACGCATTGAGGGCGATGATGAGTTGTTGGGCACTCGCAGCGATGGCACGTTGAAACTGCTTGCCGAATTTGCCGCCAACTTGCCCAAGTCAGCAGGCAAAATCGAGGAAATGACAAAACGCCTAGAGCGCAGTCACTTCACAAGTTTCTGGCCCTAATAGATAGTGGAAGTATTGCAATTCATAAGTGCGGACAATGCCGTTGAGATTAAACTCGCAACGGCGAACATTCACACACCGTGGAAACGTTTCCTCGGTCGTGTGAACGATGAGGCACGCACTTACTGCGACTACGCAAGCACGCTTGCAGGTACGCTCGCACTTGCTGATGTTGATGGCGGCTTTGCGCTCACCGTGCAACAGGGTGAGCCGTCCGCCAAAGAATGGCACAACCTATGGCCAGTGGTGTACGAAACATGCCGATACAACACCACTATTCGACTCAACGGCATTGACGGCACACCCCACATCGAGCATCAGAACAAAGAAGTCACCGACCTCTTTGTTCCAATTCAGATTGGCGAGCACGACTACCTGCTCACAGGCGAGCTTGATTTCTTGAACGAACCGGGGTTGTTTGACCTCGCTTTCCGATACCGCCCAGTGGGCGCAATGGAGCGAACCGAGCATTTCAAGTTTCGCGTTGTATCACCCAAACTTGATGCCAAGCGTGACTATCAGTCCATATTGGAGCTTGTCAAAAAAGAATATAATGACCTTGTTTTCAAATATCTAACAAAGACATTTCAAAACTTCGGTCGCGACACTCGCAGAGATGACAACCTGCTTGTTTGGTACTCCATCTTCAAGGAAATCATTGACGGCTACCTGAAAGCCATCAACTATATCGTTCACAAGCCGCACCTGCAAACCCGCCGAGAAGTGAGATATTCTCGTGCCGACCGCATTAAGCGATGGACGCCACAGATGAGCGAGCGTTTTGCCGAGGTGGAAGCAAACAAACGACTTGACGAAACTCTGTTCCGGCATGAGATTGCCGAAACGACAGTTAACACTCGCGAGAACCGCTTCGTCAAGTTCACTCTTGATCGCATCGGCTCAAAACTCGGTGACATCATCGAAAAAGTTGCCAAGCTTTATCCGGCGCAGATTTCCGAACAAGAAATAAACAATCTGCAAGATCAGCGGCTCACGCTAAAGAAAATTACACGCAACGCATTATTCCGCAATTTGCGTGGCGAGCCATTGCGCAACGAAAGCATGGTGCTACAAAAGCGCACGGGCTATGCTCAAATCTACCGCTATTGGCTTATGCTGCAAAGCGGCATTAAGCTGCTTGAAGGTACAACATCCATCGGTGTACGTCAAATTTGGGAAATCTATGAATTGTGGTGCTTCTTGAAAATCAAGCAACTCATTTGTGAGGTGCTTGACATTGACACCACAGACATCGAGCAATACAACGCACTCGTTGACGAGCGCAAATCCTCGATGTTCGACCCATTCGCCGAGGGTGAATTGGAGCATCAAATCGTGTTCACCAATCCCGATAAGATTGGTGACGATAAGATAGAATTGCTATACCAACATACCTATAACCGTCACAGTGGCGAAATCCATACCGCCACAACTGACAACCGCCCCGACATCGTGCTCAACATTAAGAAACCCGATGGCTTTATGTTGACCTACCTTTTCGATGCCAAATACCGTGTATTTGACGATGAAAGGCTGAATGCCGAGGGCGTGGAAGATGAGCAACGCTTACTCGGTGCTGCCGACTATCCGCCAAGCGATGCAATCAACCAAATGCACCGCTACCGCGATGCAATTTACTATGGTTTGAAGAAAGAGCAACAACAGTTGCACACCGCCAAAGAAATTATTGGCGGCTATATCTTGTTCCCAGGACGCGGTGATGATGCCGTCATCAGGGAAAGATATTTCTTCAAGAGCATTGAAACGGTCAATATTGGTGCTTTCCCATTATTGCCGGATAGTGCAAATCCCGTCCAAGAGGCGGCACTACTCAAAGAGTTTTTACACCGCATCATCCTTGATGATTCAACCTACGAACAAATCAAGAATAGCATTCCGCAGCGAGGCTTGCGATATGATAATGCCGAAGATATTGTTCTCGTGGGTTATGCAAACCAAAAACAGCGTGAACGTTATCTTTCGGCGAAAGTTTACTACACGCGTGCCGATATGGAAAAAGGCTCATTGCGTTTGAAATCCGGCTTTGAATCTACGAAGTTCCTGCTAATGCACGATGGCAAGGAAAGACTTGAACTTTTCCGATTGTCAACCGCCGGGCCACGTATTGTTTCCAAACAAACAATCGTGGACTTGCTTGACCATGAGCCATCGCATGGCGAGTTTTTCCTACTTTTCGACCTCGAATCAGCAAAGCCTATTAAAGTAGACGGGTTGAAGCTGCCTAAATTTCGTAGCAATCCATCTGTACCTGACTTCTTCAGACTAAGTGAAATACAATAAAATAACATCACAATATCGCATCTATGACCGAACAACAATATAAAGAATGGTTCAAGTTGACAGATGAGCAATGGCAATATCTCAACCAATGTCGAGGCTTTGCGGAACGTAAAGGCGACTATGCACTGATGGAAGCAATAGTATTGTTTTCAAAAAATGCCGAAACTCAAAACCCTTTTTACAAGTTCTTTGAGGTTCTTGACTGGGTTCAGATGAACAATTATGTGCATATTTCCGACCTTGAAACACTCGATGAGTATTATAAAATGCACATTATTGAGTTTCTTCTTTCGCCCAAAGGCGAAATGTTCACAGGTATAAAAGCCGAAACACAAGAGGAACTTGCTAAAAAAATAGGTGTGAAAAACAAGCAGTTCGATTACTCTGCCTTTCGGAAGTTGATTTCAAATATGTACTTTGAAACATTGGATTGATATGGCAAAGAGAGTTTCATATAGCATACCGCTTCGCACTTTGTGGAAGATGTACAAAAAATGGTGCAAGGAAAAGAAAAGCGATGATATGAGGAGTTTTTATCGTGATGCGAGATTATTTGCTGACTCACATCCGAACCCTATAGTCAGACAAAGTGAATATCTGACGTTAAACTTTTGGCGTCGAGACTTCGAGAAAAAGATTCTCCATGTTTGGTTTGAGCAAAAAGAACTCCGTGATTTTCTGCGAGACGAATTGCCTATAAAAGACCTTGATGGTATTAAACAGTATCTCAAAGAAGAAGGCGAAGGACAAACAACCGCAGCTCCAGAACTTGGTGTAGATTTAGAGTGGGTGCGTTATGATATTGCGCTTCATGTTCCTTATGAAACCGATGGCTACGTGTTCTCCTTTGCAATCATGCACGATGGCACATTTTCTTTGCTCTATAGCAGCGATACTGGTGTAGGGCAATTACATGAAAGCCAACTCGAAGAAATCAAAAGCCGGACTGACGAAAATGCAATCAACCTTATTAAAGATTTTACATTAGCCGTCAATCTGCTCGCATACATGAAGTGTTTTCCGGAATGTGTAAGAGAGGGTGTACCTACAGACAACAACAGCAGCACTTATCGGTACAAAGACCGTAGCGTTCAGTTAGGACTATCCGAAAAGATTACAGAAACCGTCAAGGGTGCTATGCGGCCACACTTCCGCAAAGGCTATTTCAAACGTCTATCATCGCCATTCTATACGAAGAAACGCGGTGAGATTATTTGGGTTTCAGAAACTACGGTCAATGCCAAAAGCAAAACGGTTGAAATGTCCGATGACGAGAACAAAGTGCGTGACTTCAAATCAGAATAAATACAATCATAAAATATATCATTATGAAAAAAATTCTTTTTATCATTCCAT
>CALDIF010000087.1 GCA_937901905.1 uncultured Porphyromonadaceae bacterium
ACAATAGCATCGGCTTTTTATCACCTACCCAAGACGGCCTTTTTCGCACGGATACACATAAGTTAATTTTGGCATATCTGCCTGTTACTTGCAGGCGACCAAACGAAATACTCAAAAAAATAAGGGTGTGTCATAATTCAGTTATGACACACCCTCAAGTAATATTAGGGCGACGATGTCGCACACTCATCAAAACTCGGTAAAGAATGGCGACAATGCCATCGACTTTGTGAGAGAACGATAAGAAGTCTTAACAGTGTAAGTGCGATTCTCCTTCGCTTTTATCGAACTGAACGTTGCCACTACCATCGCCACGCCTTTGGCGGGAATGGTGACGCTGCGAGGTGTAGCGGAAATTCCTTTGCCCGACACATACACAGGCGTTGTAACCGGTGAACTGCCATTGTTTGTAATCACGATAGAGAATGACGCAGCATCATTGCTGTCGGCTTTCAATGCCGTTGTTCCACCCGCAATGGAGATGGATATGTTAGCAGGGTCAGTTCCTGTAGCCGTCGTTGTCTTGGTTGTAGACTTGGTCGTCTTGGTCTTTGTTGACGACGTGTTCCCCTTGTTGTCGCTTTCTCGTATAACATCGTCGGTATTGACCTTGAAACGGGTTATCTTGCCTTGCTTATGTTGCTTTGCCGGCACTGTGTTCTTGGGTGGAGCAACTTTTTTGCTCTCGTAGAACGCTTCGGCAATCAGCAGATCGTCAGTATAGATTTGCACCACACGTTTACCGCGCGGATGAATAAACTCAAAGGAACGTTCCAAACCGTTGGTGTAACTCTTGCGGGCATCTTCAGGTCCCTCCTCGTAGATACAGTTCAACTTGATTGTTGCTTCGTTGAGTTCGCGTGGCAAGTAAATCATGTAGTCGACCGCCTCTTTGGTAACATCGGTAGTGGTGAGTGTGCCCGGGCGTTTCTCACAGCGCACGCTCTCACTCACGAGTCCCAACACGCCGTACTTGCCGTTCTCGCCCTCCACGATAGCATAACCCGCGCTGAACGGGGTTGCCATCTTGAACTGGCTGGGGACAACTATCACATTGCCCTGCTTGTAACCGTACACGCCTTCTTCAAGAAAAGGCATGGGGCCGTCGGCAGGCCACACGAGCGGTTGATACATGGCATCTTCTTCCTCTCCCGGGAAAATCACCATTCCCTGACGGTCAAAGGCGAGATAATCGTGCGGAGCACAGTCGCGCACTCGCTCACCTTGCACATTGATCGTGCACATGTCACCCGTGGTGGTGATGACCATAGCCTCGCCGTCGCGGAATGTTGACCCGAAGCACAACTCTCCCATTTCGCCGGGCAATTTCAACTCCTTGCCCATGAGGTTCACATATGCCACGCGTCGCGGTGATGTGACTATCGACGACGCAATCTCGGGCACAGACCCCTTCTTCAACTTGCCGGTTGTCACCGCCGCCAACTCCTCGTGAGTGAACGGCTTGGCATAATCATACTGGCACTTGATTGACAATGAGCCCTGCGTGTTGAGGTAACCGTACTTGCCTTTCTTATCCTGCACGGGCATCAACTCGCGCGAAAAAAAGGGGAAATCATCGGTCAGGTAAACCTCGTCAACCACTTGTCGCACTGTCTGCTCTGAACTGATAATCGAGAGAATGCGACGGCGCCCCTTGTCATCAAGACGCAAAGCGAAAGCGTACCCATCAACAAAGTCGGTAATCGAGTCGGCCATGAAAGGCACCACTTGGAAACCGATAGAAGAGAACACACCGTACTTGCCACCGTTGCGTGCCTTGAAGTACTCGTGATCCATTCGTTGAATTGCGGTTTGCTCGGGGCGCACTATCCACTGCGCAGTCTGTGCCGCGACACCTTGAATGAGCATCGTGACACAGACCGTAGTGAGTAGACGTGTAAAACGCGTTATCATAAGTCTTCGTACAGTTTCTTGAGATACTTAGCCTGGCATGCAGCCGAATAAGACGTGGAGCCGACACGTCCGCCGAAGACCACGCCATACAATTCGCCGGTCTTGGCATCAAACACCGGTGAGCCGCTTGCTCCGCCCAGCACCTCGCTGTCAAACTCGAAGATGCGTCCCGTCGGATTGCGCGAGCATTTTGTTTGACGGATATTAGGCTCGAGAGTACTATTGTCGAGATTGTAGTTGTTGCCACGCGGATAACCTATCCATGTCAACTCGGTCTTGTTAGGCTCGATTGAGCCGGTGTAGAACGTCTCGGGGGTGAACACATGCTTGACGGTCTCGGGTGTACGCTTGGTATTCATCTGCAAGATTGCGAGGTCGGTATCTTCATCTGAAGCCACACGAACCACATAGCAACGATCATACTCGTCCTGGTGGGTATAGTTTCGACCCGGGAAGCCTACCATGATGTACTCGATGTAACCCGATAGTTTGGGCTGTGCGGCCTTGAACTGGTCAATCAGGGCATTCAGGCGGAAAGGTGACGCATCACCGTTTTGCGAGGCTTGGGCGACAATTAAGCGCCAAAAGATGCCTGCATTGCGAGTACCGGTGTTGTCATAAAGCGACTCGTTATATTGCATATCGGCGGCAGTACGCACTTTGCGCAACAAACTCATCGACGAGTTCCAGATACCGAGCACCTTTTGTGCCGTAGCCTGGTCGAGAGAGGTCCACGGTGCACCAACGTGACGGTTGGTTGCCATGCGTCCCTCATTGTCGATATAGAACGCAGTGGCACTGTAGGAATCGCCGTAGTTGAACGACTCGTGGATTGGCAGTTCGCCCGGATTACCGTTCTTCACCACCGAAGCCCACACAGCGTCGGTGAACAAGGGGGGATCGAACTTGAAAGTCAACTTGTACTTGGCTGTGACGTAAACCACACCGCTGCGGTAATCGTCCATTGATACCGATGCGACCGGCGTCACCGGTTCGGCCGGTGCGACGGCCGACGTGTCGACCGATGCTACGGGAGGCAAGACAGGCTCGGGCTCACCGCCCATAAGTTTCTTACCAATCAACACACCACCCACGATAACGATAGCGGCGGCAATGCCCATACCGACCCATTTGAGCCAGCCCATTGTGTCGGGCAAATAGGGCTTGAGCATTTGGGTAATATCCTCGTCACCGCACACGATAATATCGCCACGCTTGACCGGGGTGGGACGATCCTTGGGAATGCGCGTGCCGTTAACCTCGGTGCCGTTACGACTGCCATTGTCAACAAGAGTGGCCTTGCCTGCTTGGTCAATGAATAACGTGGCATGATAACGGCTGGCATACTGGCTAGTGAGTTGCACATCGTTGCGCATACTGCTTCCGATGTTATAAATTGCCTTATAACCGCGTGTCTTGAGAACAGGAACCTGATTCCATGGCAACTCAACGTCACCCAAACGGATTAAATCACCGCGCTGCACCTTGGTTTCGACATTGGCGCGTAAGCGTTGCTGACCGATAAAGGTGCCGTTGGTACTCTTGTCCTCAATGTAGATGTCGCCGTTGTCCAGCAGGACAAGTTCGGCGTGCAGCGCGCTCACGTAGGGGCTGTGCAGGGTGATGTCACACCCGTTTCCGCTGCCGATTTTCAATAATTTCATTGGAGAATTAGATTATAAAGTTAATAATTTGATTTTCAATATCAGTTACGTTTGGTAGTATCGGGAGTCGACTCGGGCTTGGAAACCGATGTATTAACAGCCGGTGTCTCGGTTGCAGTGCCACCTTGAGGTTCGGTGCCGGTTGCCTCCTCAGAGTCCGACCGGTTTTTGTCCTTGTCTTTGTCGACTGTGGCTGTCTTCTCTTGTGCAGTACCCGTTGTCTTGGGTTTCTTGGCAGTTTTCTTTGCCTTAGTGGCAGGCGTTTGAACCTTAGTCTCACGTGTTGTCGGAGTCGCCACCGGCTGCGCCGGGGTGGAGTCCGGCTCCGGTGTCACCACAGTATCGGTCGATGTGGGCGACCGGGTCGTCCCCTCTACGACAGGTTCTTCAACTTGTGGCGTGACGTCAACACGATTTACGGCATTAGTCGCCGAGTCGACCGCAGCAGCCAATGCCGCAGCATCGGCATCAAGGGTGTTGCGCATCGCATCGACGACAGCCGTTATACCCCACCACGCCACAGCGATGGCACAAATAACGGCAAGCACTATGCCGCCAATCCGGTAAGGGCGCACCGGGTCGGGGACGAGCGACCAATCAAGCAAACGCGTGTGGGCAAAGGACACCACATCTTGGCGTGTGACAGGCGTTGGGGCGTTAGGTTGCACTCTCACATTGTTAATGAAAGTGCCGTTTTGACTGAAGTCAACAATTTCCATGCGCCCGGTCGGGTAGATGCGCAACTGGGCATGGCGACGGCTGATGTTTTGGTCATCAAGGTAAATATTACAATTTTCACCGCGACCGATAGACAAGATTTTCATCTCCCGACAATGTCACTTGGTTAAACGTTGCTGCTCGGCGGTGACCACTTGCTTGGCTTCCTCGTACTTTTGATTGGAAATCAGCGTGAGGATTGAATCGAGCGTGGTCTTGTATTGCTTGGCTTGCTCGACCTCGAACTGACGCATTTTCTCGTTGAGATTATCATTGAGGTTGTCGGCAATACTGTCGACACGCGTCTGTGCCATTTGTTCAATCTTGGAAGTCGGATCCACCTTAGGTGTCATGCGTTGGGTTCGATACCACTGCCACGCATTGAAGGCGAGGCTGACACACAACAAGGCGGCAAGTGCCGCAAGGGTTATTTTCACAGATGTTCTCATTGGTTCTTTCAGTTTACTGTCGGTTGTAGTTTCGGCTATTGCAACGGTGAGATTATCGTGGGTGTTGCCGGTGCGCACACCCTCTTCGTCCACATGAATGACAAGTTGTTCAACGGCACCTGCGAGCGAGCGCGTTGTCGCGGCATCGCGAATTATGTCCGGCTCGGGAAACATACCCCAAATGCCGTCACTGCACAGCATGAAACGGTCACCCTTGAGGTATGGCAATTCCACGACATCGACAACGAGATCGGCGGTATGTCCTAAAGCCCTCGTGATGATGTTGGACTGCGATGAATTGCGAGCCTGTTCCTCGGTGAGGGTTCCTTGTTTCACTTGTTCGAACACCCATGAGTGATCATAGGTGCGAAACACCTTGCGTCCGCCACGCAGTTGATAAACGCGCGAGTCACCCACATGAGCGACCACTGCACTATAACGGTTTATTAGTAACACAGTGGCGGTTGACCCCATACCCCTCAACTTGGGGTCGGCATCCATGGCGGCATAAATTGTGGCATTGGCATTATGGACAGCCTGACGCACAATTTCCACACGGTTCTCGGTTCCGGTTGTTGCCAACAATGTCTTGCTGATAGCATCGGCGGCAAGCATTGATGCCGTTTTGCCACCGGGACCGCCACCCATGCCGTCGCACACTGTGACAAAAAATCCCAATGGAGTGTCGTTCCATGCCGCCGTATCCTGATTTTCGGCACGACCGCCCTTGCGTGTCTCGCCTTGAACCACAACCGGATATTGTTCGGATTGGTAGAATGTACTCATTATATTAACAGTAATATTAGCAAGATAATAACGACCAATGCGCCGACGGCAACACCTGCCACAAGTCGCCATTGGGGATAGCGTTCAAGCAGGGTGTTGAATTGACGACGATGTTCCTCCCAATCGACTGCCGGTTCGGGATTATTAATCGCATCTTCAAGTGCAACGCGCATTTCGCGAGCACTTTGGTACCGTCCTCGCCGGTCGAGGCACAACGACTTTTCAATCACCCTCATCAACGGGCGTGGCACGCCATGAATGGGCTGCACAACAGGTGGTTGACCGTTATAGGGTCGTTTACCGGCAAGCAGTTGATACAACGTGGCACCCACCTGATAGATGTCTGTCGTCGAGTCTATCTCAACAGGCATACCACGTCGTATGTGTTGTTCGGGTGCGTCGTAGCCCGGCGACCCGATCAAACCGTTTTGAGATGAAGAATCAATGCTGCCGGGGCGATAGGCGATGCCGAGATCCATCAAGCGCACGTTACGCTCATTCTCAACCATTATGTTGCCCGGCTTGACATCAAGGTGAACGATTCCCTTACCGTGAATATAATCGAGCGCATCGAGTACCGGCAACATACACCGCGCTATGCGCTTGGCACGATCGGGTACGGTATTGAAGTTGACAACATAGTCGTCAAGGGTGCTGCCGGCGACGAACCGGCTGACGATATACATCGGGCTTGTCGCGTCGTCCGGCTCCTCGCAGTAACCTATCATCTCAACAAGATTAACGTGGCGAAACGCCAACGCCGCCTCTTGTCGGGCACGGGTGCGTATTCCCTCGATACCGCTCAAGTTGGGATTGACCATCTTGACAGCGACAGCGTCACCGGCATCATCACACGCACAACCGGCATAGACAATACCCATTGCGCCCTCACCCAACGGTGCTATGGAAGCATCATATTGATACCACCTGCCCGTGTTCAAGCGCAAATACACTATCGAGCCATTTACCCTGATGTTGTTGCCAATCGCCATAAATGTCACTCGCCATCAAGCGCGCGCAAGCGCATTGAAAACTTTTCAATCATCACCTCGTCGGCAGCCTGTTCGGCGAGGGTCTTGCCCTGTGAGTATAAATCACGGGCTTTGTCCACGTCACGATCTACCGCACCTCGCGCCTCGCCGGCATAGTAGTCGGTTCCCAACTCGTAGAGGGCTTTGTAGTTGGACGGATCAAGCGCAATCGCCTTCTCGTTAAGTTCATGCGCCATCTTGTTATCCTTTGCCAACAAGGTCTTCGCATTATCCAACACTTTGGTGTTAGTGTAATAGTCGGGCTGAGCGTACAGTTGAGCAAGTTCATACAATGCTTTACTTGCAGCCGACTTATCTTGCCCCTCGGTAATCTGTTTAAGTTGATCGAGTCCCTGTGGCGCGGTGGCGGCATCGGCAAGCAGCGAAAGTGCTGCAGACACGTCACCGCTTTTTGCGACATCGGGTTGAGGAGTACTTTCTTGAGAAGTCGTACCGGCTGTTACGACCTGTTCGGTTGTTTGGACAATCGTATTATCACCATTGTTGTCACCGTTGTTGTCATCACCACCCAAAAGAAAGAACAATGCGCCACCCACAACGAGCACCGCTGCTGCGACACCGCCTATAATTATGGGCATTTTATTGTTTCCCGATACCGACGATTGCGGGGGCATTGACTGTCGTTGTGGCATGGTGGGCGGCTCGCCCGGTTGAGTGGTATGTAAGGGTTGCGGCTGTTGCTGCATCGGTTGTTGCTGCATCGGTTGTTGCTGCATCGTCTGTTGCTGCATAGGCTGTTGCTGCATCGGCTGTTGCGCTCCACCTCTGCGCCCGGGGTTGCTGTTACGGCTCAGTTGCTCGAGTGCAACACGGAACTCGGCTGCCGATGCAAAGCGATCGGCTTGAGACTTGGCGGTCGCCCTGGCAATAATATCACGCAACCACTGGTTTTGAATTTCGTTGAGGGGCAACGGCATACGCAACTGCATGTTCAGCACCTCATGCACCGGACCGTCAAAGGGCAAATGACCTGCAATAAGTTCAAAGAGCATAATGCCGACGGCATAGATGTCGGTTGTCTCGTTTTGATTGGCTACATCACCCACAACAAGTTCGGGGGCAGCATACGCCGCTTTACCCATGAACTGTCCGGCTGTGGTCAACTGCCGACGTTCTTGCGATGCAAGATTGTCTATTTGTCGCGCTATACCGAAGTCGATTAACTTGATTTTGCCACTCTTGGTGACCATGATATTAGATGGGTCAATATCGCGATGGATATATCCCATATCGTGCAATGCCATGATACCCGACAAGACACTCTTAATGACCTTAATGGCAAAGCCCGTGCGGTCATTCATGTAACGGTTATACAAGTCCTGAGCGAAAGCGAAAGGCACACCGGCGGCATCAGTCACCTTACCTCGCAACAAGTCGTCAAGTCCCACACCGTCAAGCAACTCGCTTGCCACATGGTAGTGTCGTGCAACAAGGTTGCCCATTGAATCGGTTTCGTCCACCTCGATAAAACCGAACATCTCAACGATATTCTCGTTTTTGATCATGATAGACGCCTCGCGACGCGAACGCTCAATAGCATTGGGAGGCAGATCGTCAAACAGGAACTTGATTGCCGCCTCTTGTTGCACGCCGGTGCGTTCATCGACACGGAAACCCTTGAACACTTGTCCCATACCGCCCACACCCAGTGGGGGCAAACTGTTGTCAACTATATAGTGAATGCCTTGTTGACGTTCGGCTTCACCTTGAATTGTGATTATTGCCATGTGTTAACAATGGTGCAAGGCCGCACGCCACTTCAAGCGGCATGCGGTCTGTTGTGATAAATTGAATTTATTGCAAGAACTGAGTTCCGCCCGGCTGATTATCTATCGTGCCATCAAGCGACATTGTTCCACCTGCCTGACGGCGACTCGGGTCGTACATCGGGTTCGGTCCCGGTTGAGGGCCACCCGGTTGCGGACCGAAAGCCTGCGTGCCGGGCATGGGCTGCATGGGATTTTGCGGTTGGAACGGCTGCTGCGGCATCTGGGGAGCGCCCATGGGACGCTGCTGTTGAGGAGGCACTGCTCCGGCCGGGGCGGCATCAGTGGGAGTAAAATTCTCGCTCACCGTGAGTCCCATCTCATCGGCATCAATCAAGATAAGCAATAACTGATAGTTGTTACCGACAGTGATTAAGTCACGGTTGTGGCACTCGAACGCATCATAGGTCAACTCCTCGCTATTGACAAAAATGCCGTTTTTAGATCCCTCATCGCGTATCGAAGCGATAATTTTGCGAGAAGACTTCATTTGACGAATAAACAAACTCGCATGGTGCTCACTCACAGTCTGTTCACGCAAACAAATTTGGCAATCCTCGGCACGACCTATCGTGTTGGTGCCGATATGCAAGGGCCAAAACTCTCCGAAACCTTGACGCGAAATAGAGTACAGGAAACCGACGACGGGTACTGCAACCGGAACTTCGCCCCCTTGTTGTTGACTCACATTGGGAGCCTGCATGTTCATTCCGGGCACCACCGTACCTTGACGGGGCTGCTGACCCGGCTGACGCTGATAGAAGTTACCGTTACCACCCATTCCGGGTACATTGGTAGATCCGTTATTCATAGTCAATAATATTGAAGGTTAATTGAAATAATTAAGGCAATTGAGATAATATTGGCAAAGTTAATAATTTTTTTTGAACTTGCACACTTCACGCGCTTTTTAATGTGCATTTTTTCTAATATTCTATAAGTCCTTTGCCCAATGGTGGCATTTTTCACAACAAAAAACAGTCGCATAACTCGGCATCGGGTCATGCGACTGTTTTTAATATTGATATACTGTTCAAAAACTTGCAAACGTGCGTTTATCAAGCCTTGAAGAAATCGTCGATCTTCTCGTTCAGCACCATGCGCTCCTCAAACACATAGGCACCGGTCTTCTCCGAACGCACCAACTTAATCACCTTGCTATAGGCGCGACCCTTACCGGTCTGGAGCGTTGCAACAACTTTTTTTGCCATAATTAAAAGTGTGAAAAATTATTACTTAATCTCCTTGTGAACAGTCACACGCTTGAGGTAAGGATTGTACTTCTTTAACTCAAGACGCTCGGTTGTGTTCTTGCGGTTCTTGGTGGTGATGTAACGTGACATGCCCGGCACGCCGCTACCCTTCTGCTCGGTGCATTCAAGGATTACTTGCACGCGATCACCTTTTGCTTTCTTTGCCATAGTTGAATCGGTTCTTTGTGTCAGACATTAATATTAAAGATTACCTTGAGCCGCAGCCTTGCGCAGAGCGGCATCAATGCCGAGGCGATTAATAACGCGCAAACCGGCAGCCGACACGGTGAGTTGAATCCATGCGTCCTGCTCGGGCCAATAGAACTTGCGCTTGAACAAGTTCACGTTGAACTTGCGCTTTGTCCGTCTCTTAGAGTGCGACACGTTATTTCCCGTGATCGCCTTCTTGCCGGTGATTTGACAAACTTTTGACATTGTGATTGATGTTTGAATTGTTAGTGTAAATTAGGCGATTTGTTATCGTCCTACGCTTTATGCACCGGAGTTAAGCATCATCACCAATGCATCGAAGTTTCAACGATCATGGGCACAATGCCCCTAAATCGGGCGCAAAGGTACAACTTTTTTTTTATTTGACAAAATAATTTTTGTCACTTATTTGTTTGCAACCTCAATGAGTCAACGCGAAACTGTAGCCCAAGGTCACGGCAATGGCGAGTGTGGACGATGCCGCAAAAGCATCGGTGTTATGATTGGCAAACACATCGCGCAAGCCGTAGTAAAACCGCCCCTCGAGAACAACAGCATGACGACGGGCAACATTCAACTCGACTCCGACACCTGCTACGATACCGTAGTCCACCTTACTTTTCACAGGCAGAGTGAGTTGTTCAACCCGGCGGTCGGCAGGGTAGTCGCTCGGAATCGATTCTACATCAAAATTGGCGGTTGTTCTCTCCCCTATCATGAAACCCACTTGAGGTCCGGCATTGAAGAAACCACGCACACGATCACTGCCGAAGAAGACATGTGTCATCATGGGTATCTCCACATAGGTAAACCGACGCGTATAGGAGAAATCACCCTCATCGGCATCGTAACGCTCTTTCCAGCCGTGCTGTGACAGATTGAGTTCGGCTATCAAGCCGAAGTGACGTTCCTCGACATATTTCCACCGCGCTCCCATTATCAAACCCGGCAAGAACGCTTGTTGAACCGACGGATTAAACCGGACGCGCGAAAGTGTCATGCCTGCCTGAGCGCCGATTTCCATGCACGAGGGCACTCCGTCACGGGCATTGGCAATCGATACCGACAATAAGAGCAGTGACAATAGCAAAAATCGCATCATCTGACTATAGTTTCGATTGTCTTGTCGGGTGCAAAGTGAGCGACACAAACGGCCACATTCTCACAGCCGCCTTCATCTATCGGGATGAAGCGATATGGCGTCTGAATACCACGGACTGTAGACTCATCGGTTTCAATACCGTCGACTGCATTACATGATGTGGCGAGAAACATGGCGGTGTCAAAGCCGTAAAGCACCATGTTGGGGTACGATGTGAGCATTTGTCCCTTGAACCACTTGTTGTAACTGCTTTCCACGTTGCGAGTGCGGAAACCGTTACTATTGAAAAACCGCGAGAAGATGTAGGTGTCAACTTGGCACAAATCACTTTGAAATTCCTTGAGATAGGTGACATACTCCGGATAACCGAGCAGTTGCATGTCACAATCCACACGCTCGTTTTTGGCAGTTT
Organism: uncultured Porphyromonadaceae bacterium; assembly: GCA_937901905.1. Taxonomy (GTDB): domain Bacteria; phylum Bacteroidota; class Bacteroidia; order Bacteroidales; family Muribaculaceae; genus Sodaliphilus. The sequence continues at coordinate 11,326 of CALDIF010000087.1, forward strand.
TCAATGCGGGTAAAATTCGTTTTAAAAACGATTTGGACGAGTTTGACGGAATGAACAGATACTCACTGCCGGGCAGCATCTCAAGTGACACATCATCATAGGAGAGTTCTCCGGTTCCCACATTAAGCACCGTCACGCTTTTTCCCGCCAAGTCCAATTGATTTTTCAACATATTGAATGCCTCACTATCCTCCCCGGCTTTCTCGTTGAGAAGCACGATATTGTGACCGGCAAAACGCTCAACGAGCCAATCGGTCACAACAGCCGTCATTGTGGACATTGACGGGTTTGCCTGAAACACATTGCGGTTAGTGAGGTGCAAGTCGCTCTTGGCAGCAAAACAGTTGAGCACGTCTATTCCCTTGCAAGCTCCATAGGTGGCAATACGCAGGAATTGTTGCGGTTCACCCGGTGCTATGATAACATTCATCTCATCAAGCACGCCTGTCGCGAGCAGACTGTCGGTGACGTTGAGATTGTGCTGTGTGTCAAGCACCATGAGATTTATTTCGGGCGCATCGCCGCGACGTTCGAGACTGTCAAGAGCAAGAAGAAATCCCTTGTAAAAATCGGTGTATAACAGTGCCTGCCTTGGTGGTTGAGCCTTGTGTAATTGGAAAGGTAACACCATGGCAATGTTGAGCGAACGTGACTTTAAAGTGGCACGCGCCGCCGCATACAATGCGTCAACACGTGGCCCATAATAGGCACGCAACTCGGCAACCGACAAATCACAAGGCATATTGGACACCGAAACTCGCCTGAAGGTCGGCAAATTGATGTATTTGCCTTTTTTCAGTTGTTCGATACCGGGATTGGCGGCATGCAACTCGGCCTCGGTGAGATTGTTTTTCTTGGCGAGCATGTAAAAAGAATCTCCGCTACACAACTTATAGTGTTCGAAGGTAACATTAGTGCGCTCGACAGTTATCGGTGTTGCCGTTCCCGGAGTCACCACAACCGACTTGCCGGCGACATAGTCGTCGGGGTGTACGGTCGGGTTGGCTGCTACAAGTGCTTCGACCGAAGTGTTGAAACGATGGGATACGGTATAGATGTTTTCACCTGCATTGAGAGTATATTGACGTGCCGCCCCCGATGTCACAACCGGAGCATCGACGACCTCCACCGGTGTGAGTACAGTGTAACCCTTCTCTACGCCTTGTCCCGCCCACGGGTTATATAGTAACACAACCTCGGGCGACACACTCAACTCACGACTGACTCCATGCAATGATGTCTTGGCGGTTGCGGTCAGGTAGCGATAATCCACTTGTCTGATAGTCACCCTTCCGGTATCGGCTGCCGATACCCACATACCGGCGAATGCAACAAGAAAAGCCGCTATCCAATGCTTGGTTTCCATTGTAATAAAGATGAAATTATATTGTCGAGATGCAAAGGTACAAAAAACACACAAAGCGCGCAAATTTAGTTGCACGCTTCACGTTTACTGTCATTGATTTATCATGCTTGAAAGCGGTGTTTCACTCTCCCACCCAACAAGAACGATATGCCACAGGTAAAGAATTGGCACGCTTGTACAAGTCGGCAGCATTATCACTGCGATCGACATATACCCGCCATGTATTACCTCGCGCGACGACTCGCGCCATTGACGCGATTGCAGGGTTGGTTGCGATATACAACTCGGCTTGTTCTCGAGAGGACATGGTAACCACGACAAGGTAGTAACGACCTTGTTGCGGTTCGGCTATTGTAAGGGGGATATTCACGTCGTCCCACATTGATGCGCCCACCCTATCGGGGGGGGTCGTTGCAGAGGGCAAATTCAAACCCGCATAATTGAGATCGGGATTAACCGACGGCAGCGGGGTCGTGAGCGCAACTGCGAGCAACACAAGCACAGCAACTGCTGCCGCCACTCGGGCAACTCGCTTGACCACCGGCGAGAACACATGCTGCAAACTTGACTTGGCAACACGACGAGTAGCAAATATCGGCTCAAGAGTCACATTACCGAGCCCATAGCAATTGTCAAGACTGATATCGGTTGAGGGAACCGGCTCGAAAACAACCCGGTTGTCTTTCCCCATCACAAAAGAGCCCACATTAGCGATACGCACCCTATTGCCGGCAAAAAGTTGCTCGCGGCACGTTGTCACAGCAACAGCAATCAACGAGGTCGCTTCATCAAACGTCACCCCCTCCCGACGAACAATAGACTGCGCCAACAACCCGTCGTTGTGATTTACCGCGCTGTTGAACGAGAACGAGCGCACGGGTCTGCTCAAGTTACCCGTTGACACATTGACACGAGAGGGCGTATACTGCGCTATCAACGCGCCCCAACCCGGCACCACGACAAAGTCGTGGTGTATGGTCAAATACTCGATATGTTCAATCACGGAAATCATCACACAAAGGTAAGCATAATTTCGCAACCCACAAAATGATTGTGGCGAAAAAATAAAATTATTTTAATGCTTCCTTTACCTCATCGGGATCAATGCCGTGTGATACAGCTTGTTGTATATCTTGCTCCATGTCGCTATAATTGTAGCGCATCTTGTTGAGCTTGGCACGTAGCAGATACAAGTAGCCGTCATCGGGGTCAAGCAACAGGGCATTGTGAATATCGACCGAGGCATCGGGCAGGCGACGTGTCATCAAATAACAATCGGCTCGCATGGCGAGGAAACGCGCTGTCGGCTGAATTTTAATCAGTTCGCTGAGCAATTGAGCCGCTTTAGTGTAATTGCCTTTAGACTTGTTGAGCACAGCCAAGCCCTCCATTGCGAGACCTGAATTGACATTAACCCGCTTGATGAGATTAAACAGGTCTTCAGCCTCATCGGCTTCACCGCGCGACAAGGCTATCATTCCAAGGCTGTATAGAGCCTCGACATTCGACGGATCCAACTCTCTAACACGCCGATAATCAGCGGCAGCACGGTCTAAACTATCAAGTGATACTTGAAGTGCCGCGCGATTGAGCAACAACGTCACCGCATTAGGTGTCAAGTCTATTGCAAGGTTATAATTCTTGAGGGCTTCCTCGGCACGACCGTCACGCCGCTGAATAGTGGCGACGTTGGACAGCACGAGTGAATTGCCCGGATTACCCGGATCACTGCGCAGTGCCTGCATGAAGTAATGCTCGGCAACGCTCCACTGCTGCTGACCCACTGCCTCTTGCGCGCTGTCCAAATAGTGATAATAGGGAGTATCAATATTTATCGGCACTTCGGATAGGTCGGGCACATCACGCGACGAGGACGGACGCTCGCCACGAGGGATTTTCATAGCCTCATTACCGATGCTGTTTATCACCTGTGCCATTGAGACCGACGACACAAGGGCACACATTATTAATATTATACAATGCTTCATTGGGTCACGTGCACATCAAGTTGCGGGAATGGGAAATGTAATCCGCGAGCGGGGAATTGCTTATAAATCTGCTCGTTCACATTATACATCACCGCCCAGTAATCTGTCGTGAGTACCCACGCTCTGATAACGAGCGTGATGCCGCTGTCGTCAAGGCTCTCAAGGTTGACACTTGGCGAATAGTTCTTTTTGGGCATCAGAGCCTTGATTGCATCCTCGTTTGCCGACTTGAGTTGCTCACGTTTCGCACGGGTCATATGGAACAGGCGTCGCCACCACGATTGCTTGGGTTCTGCATTGTCGTCGGTGTTCTCCTCTATCGGTTTCTCCTCGTCGTCTTCAATGGCAAGGTGGGCAGTCTCGGTACTCTTCTTTACCACACGAGGGTCGGCATCGATAATCTCGAATGCCACCTTGCGAGCAAGGTCCACATCGTCCCCATAACTGATTGCAATTTGCCACTGACACCGACGATATTTCTCTGCCGAATAATTGTTGATTGTGCCGGTCGACAAACCGCCGTTGGGAATGATAATGCGCTCGTTGTTATAGTTGGTGATGACGGTGTGAAATATCTGTATCTCCTTGACGTGCCCTTTATAATTGCCAAACTCGATATAGTCGCCTATCTTGTACGGTTTAATAAGCAAGATGAGTACACCGCCGGCAAAATTTTGCAAGGTTCCGCTCAGTGCCATACCTATTGCAACACCTGCCGAAGCAAAGATAGCGATAAACGAACTCGTCTCGATGCCGAGAATGCCTATAACAACAATGATCAGCAAGAACATCATCGTTATCTTGATAAGACTCAACAAGAACGTGATGAGCGAATGATCGAAATTTTTACGCACCATGATGGCACGCACTATCGAGTAAATCTTGTTGATAATGAATTTGCCGGCATAAAATAGCAAAATTGCGATTACGACACGCAACACAAAGCCTATAAATTGGCTCGAAAGTGAGGTTAGTATGCCCCCCCAATCAACGCTGCCTATACTACCGAGCATTTTGGAGCCGATTGAACCGGGATGCTCAATAATAGTTGTTGCCAATGAGTCGACCTGTGCCTTCATGGAGTCGGTCGCCTGCTGTAAATTATCGACAGCGGTACTGTCGGGTGCGGCTTTGATACCGAGCACTTCTAACTGTAAAAGTACGGTTGCCAAATTCATCTTATTGATGGATTAGTATTGTAAAAAGAATGTTGTTTCAATTAACGATTATCGCGACACTCTTGACGAGTTCATTGTTTCAATTTACGGTCAAGGAACTGCATCACGCGCCTATATAAGGTCAAGCGAATGTCACAACCGTTGATACTGTGGTTCATGTTGGGATATATCATCAATTCAAAGTCCCTGCCGTTATCGTTGAGGCACGAGATATATTCCATTTCATTGACAATCTGTACATTATCATCGGCACTACCGAAGATGAGCATCAGGTCACCATGCAAGTTATCGACCAGAGTCAGCGGACTGCGATCATAACCCTCGACATTGTCTTCGGGCAAGCCCATAAATCGCTCGGTATAAATGGTGTCATAATAACGCCATGAGGTCACCGGGGCGATTGACACGCCGGCACAATACGGGCTGTCGTCACCCTGTGACATGGCCATCAATGCTTCAAATCCGCCGTAACTCCACCCGTAAATGGCTATATGCCCGGCATCTGCCCACGGTTGACGAGCCACAAAACGTGCTGCCGAGATTTGATCCTCGGTTTCCAACAGTCCTATGTTGCGGTACACCACCGACCGCCATGCCACACCTCGACCACCGGTGCCACGAGGGTCAACACACACCACGACATAACCGTTCATGGCTGCATAGTTTTCCCAATCAACAACCCAACGGTTGTACACCTCTTGCGAGCCCGGACCGCTATACTGCGACATGATAACCGGATAACGTAGCGAAGCATCAAAGTCAACAGGCTTGATAATATAGGCATTGAGTGTGTCATCACGCTCGGTTACCATCTCGAAGAATTCGCGATGTGGCACTTCGACATAACGCATGGCATAGCCGAGGTTATCCTCAACCACTCTCACGAGTTTCCCCTTGCCGTCGCGCACGGTGTACACGTCGGGCGTTGTTGCATCACTCACACGCTCAATGTAACGAGAATAGTCGGCACTGAACATCGCGCTTGCCCACCGCCCTCGCTCACTGAGTAATGTTTCACGTCCGCGACGATTGACACTTGCCACAACACGGTTGAGCGGTCCGTCGGTGCGTTGGTACAAGAAACGTCCGCCACGCTTGTCATATCCGTAGAATGCTGTCACCTCTTCGCCTCGTGGTGACAAGGGCACGACGGAACTGCCATCACCGGTGATACAATAAAGGCGAGCATAACCGTCGCGGTCACTTGTCAGCACCATGCAGTCGTCATAATAATGAGGACCGCCCGCCAAACTCGTCAGCAGCCATGTTGCACTCTCCTGCTCATACACGCGACTACAATCGCCTGAAGACACATCAACAGCATACATGAACCACCTGTTTTGCAAGCGATTAAGGGTACTCACCATCAAGCGACCGTCGGGGGCAAATTCCAATTGAGGAATGTAGCCGTCATCGTCAAGGGGGACATCAAGGACGGTCGACTCTCCGGTTGCACAATTCCACGCATGTAGCGAGACAGTGGCATTTACCTCACCGGCAACAGGATATTTGAAGTCATATCTACCGGGATACAACGCGTATTCATCATGTCGGTCACATGCTCCCTTGTAGAGAGTAACCCACGTCATCGGCACCGCTGCCTCATTCCAACGCACATAAGCCAACGTGTTGCCATCGGGGCTCCAACGCAATGATGTCAACAATCCGAACTCCTCTTGATATACCCAATCGGGAACTCCATTAGTAACGAGCGTAGGAGCACCGTCGGTCGTCACTGTCGTGACATCATCGGAGCCGAGGTCGCGAACCATCACGTTGCAATCGACCACGTACGCCACACGGCTACCGTCGGGCGACAAGGTGGCAATTTCTTGTTTAATATCACCCAACGAGTGTAACTTAAGGTCGGTCAAATCGAGTACATAGTAATGAGCCTTGAACGAATTGCGATATATAGGCTCGCTGTCGCTCCACAACAACACTTTATTGCCGTCATCGCCCACGCGATACCCATCAAACCACTTTTCGGACAGCCCCATTTCACGAGAATTCATCACCGTTGCTACGATGTCACCGGTGAAGTAGTCAACACGGTCAATGCGACTGCCGTCATCGCTCATCACATAGTAGGACTTGCCGTCGGCAGCCGGTGTGACCTCACCGACATTTGTGGGGAAACGCGAACCTAAAGTAAAATCTTCGAGCGTCAATGCCCCGGTTGCCAACATCGTCGATGAAAGCGCTATCGTGCAAATCAATCGGGTCATTTCACGGCAACCAAGTCAAGGATTTGGCGAGCACTATCCTTGGTATTCACTTTCTCTATGATATGCGTGACAACACCCTGCTCGTCAATGATAAAAGTGGTGCGCACTGTACCCATGTAAACGCGTCCTGCCATCTTTTTTTCGCGCCATACTCCGAATGCCTTGTTCAACGATGAGTCCACATCGGCAATCAAAGGGAACGGCAGAGAATATTTCTCGGCAAATCGGGTATGCGAGGCAGCACTGTCTTTACTCACCCCCAACAATGCAAATCCCGCCGCTTGCAACCGTCCGTAGCCTTCGGCAAGGCTACACGCCTCGGCAGTACAGCCCGGAGTATTGTCCTTGGGATAGAAATAAATTATCAACTTGCGACCGATAAAATCGCTCGCCTTAATCTCGTTGCCGGCAGCGTCCATGCCGAGCACTTCGGGAATTTTATCTCCTACTTTCATTATCTGATAATATTTGGTTTTTATTGGAAATAAGATTGACAACAAGTGCAATAGCACCGTCGCCGGTCACGTTACATGCGGTACCGAAACTATCCATCGCGATATACAATGCTATCATCAAGGCTTGACGGTCGGCATCAAATCCCAAAATCGAAGCCAACACACCCAATGCCGCCATGATAGCACCACCCGGAACACCCGGTGCCGCCACCATCATCACAGCGAGCATCATCACGAACCCCACCATTGTCCACGCGTCTATGGGCATTCCCTGCATGAGCATCAGTGCCACGGCACATGCGGTAATTTTCATCGCGCTGCCACTGAGGTGTATCGTGGCACATAAAGGAATGACGAAGTCAGCGACCTCGGCACTCACCCCGTTACGTCGCGCACACTGCAGCGTGACCGGTATCGTGGCAGCACTGCTGCTCGTTCCGAGAGCCGTGGCATAAGCAGGCAACATCGTCGCCAAAGCCTTGAGGGGATTACGATGCACTACAACCCCGGCAATACAATACTGCGCAAGGAGCAACACAACGTGCATCACGAAGATCACACCGATAATTGCGATAAACACATTTATCACGTGCCACGCCTGCCCCGTGTATGCCATTTCCATGAATATACCCATGATGTACAACGGCAGCAACGGCACCAACGCCACTGAGATAGTCTTGGCAATGATATCGCGTAATTCGTCCAAACCTCGCTTGAGACTTTGAGAATTGAATGCAGCCATACCGAGCCCTAAGGTAAACGATAGTATCAGCACACTCATCACGTCGGCAAGGGGCGGAATGGCGATAGTAAAATATGGCTCGACCTTGACCGCGCCGTCAATCACTTGACCGGCACTCTCGGCATCTATCAAGTGGGGAAACACTGTCGCGCTTGTCAGCCATGAGAACAAGCCGCTTGCCACGCTACTGCAGTAGGCAATACCGGCCGTTATCAGTAACAGGCGTCCCGCGTCTTTGCCTATGCTCGCAATGGCAGGTGTGACCAAGCCGAAAATAATCAGCGGTATCAAGAAACCGAGGAAGTTGCCGAACACCGCATTAAACGTCGACATCACGCGCACCACGGATAGGGGCATACACAATCCTCCCACGATGCCGAGGATAATGCCGGCAATAACGCGAGGTAACAAGCCCAAACTCTTTATTCTCTCAAACAGTCTCATAACAAAACCACAAAGTTAGTAAAAGCCGAGAGAAATACCAAAATCGATTTTGAGTTTTCGTTTTTTTCGATTTTGTTTTCGTTTTGTTCGTTTTTTCGAGTTCTCGAAAATCGACAAAAATTCTCACGTCTATCTTTCCTCACGTACAATAGCGTAAAACGCTCGTAAATCTTCGTCAATCTGTAAACCACTGTAACAAATTTCTGTAAACCTCTGTAGTTTGATTAACATTGTTAGTTTCCGTTTTGTCCTCCTACTGCTGATGGATAAATAAAAAGTTAGATTTTGACGAAAACAGTAAAAGCATTACCTTTGCATTGGATTTTCTAATGACTCTTTTAACTAATGAACGTATTATTACTCAACGGAAGTCCTCATAATCAAGGTTGCACGGCGCGTGCTCTCCACGAGGTGGCGACAGTTCTCAACAACCACGGTATTGAGACCCGAACCATTAATGTAGGCATCAAGAACATACGCGGTTGTATAGGCTGTTTCAAATGCAAGGAAAAGGGACAGTGCGTGTTCGACGACCTCGTGAACGAGGTTGCACCACTATTCGAACAAGCCGACGGCATCGTGGTGGGTTCGCCCGTTTATTATGCTCACGCTAATGGCGGCTTGGTGGCATTCCTTGACCGATTATTCTTCAGCACATCGTTTAATAAAACCATGAAAGTGGGTGCCGCTGTAGTATCATCACGTCGTGCCGGCAGCACATCGGCGTTGGACGAAATTCAAAAGCACTTCACCATTTGTGGTATGCCGGTGGTGTCGAGTACCTACTGGAACGAGGTGCATGGATACACCGCCGAAGATGTCGAGCACGACCTTGAGGGCATGCAAACCATGCGCAACCTCGGACGCAACATGGCATTCCTGCTGCAAAGCATAGCACTTGGCAAGCAACAAATCGGTATGCCCGAGATGGAATATGGTACGTTCACCGATTTCATGGACGGACTGTAAACATCTAACCTGTCGGGATACACTGAATTCGAGTTGAAATGGCTTTTGTACGGATTATACTACTCTTCGCGTTATTCGCCTGTTCCGATCTGCATGACATCGGCACGAATGTCATCATGCCGGTAGCCGATGCTACACCGATGCCGAGTGCGACCTTGTGCACCGATAACGGCACGATGGAACTGAGTGCGCCGATGCAGGTCTATATAATTGTTCCTCCGGCACAAGCGCGACAACTGAACAATCGCCATAACCGCCCATATACACAACCTGCAGCATCAATCGCACGACGAGTGCCCGCTATCTTTGATGCTTGTTATCAACCCTCTTTTTGCAGCAAGGCATTAGGCCGTTTGTCTTATTGTGGCATCTCCATTATTATCACAATGAGGCACATTATTCGTTAGGGAACGTTGTTTTTATATCACTTCGCCGGCGATGTCACATTATCGACACCGCCCGTTATCGTGTATTATAAACAATTTAATCTAACGAATTTATGCCAAGTTATAAACAACTCAACATGGCAACAGTTCTTGTTGACCATGAAGATATAATTGTGTCGAAAAAATTCTTCGGCATCATCACTCAACTCGTTTACCGTCCGACCGGGAGCAAGATTCGCGCTCGCCAAGTGTACTACGGACCGGAGTCGCTGACCGCCCTGAAGGTCATCGTTGAAAGCGAACCGAAGGCTTTGAGGAGCAAACTCGACACCTTCGGTTCTCAACAACAAGCCATCGGCAATGTGATGCTCGAAGCGTGCGTTTCGAGCGACGGCAACTTTGCTGCATTGCAAGTAATGCAATTCGCCGGATATGTATATCGCGCGACAACCGACATACGTTTCTTTACCGAAGAAGACGCGAGACTGATTATTAAAGCATTATCCTTGTAATGACACCACTAACTCTGTGCATAGTCGCCACATTTGTCGGCGGCTATGCTTGCATTGCGCTTGAGAGCATTTTACGGGTCAACAAAGCCGCTATCGCGCTGATGATGATGGTGGTATGCTGGACGCTATTTGCCATCAGCCCCGGGGAAAATGCCGGCAATAACGATATCGGACAAATTATCGAAACTTTCCTGGGAGAGACAGCCACGACATTATTTTTCTTGATG
>CALDIF010000088.1 GCA_937901905.1 uncultured Porphyromonadaceae bacterium
CCGTGGGCAGGGTGAATGAGGGTGAAGTCGGCTGAAAGCCGACCCATCTGCTCATGCCGTGTGCCGGCAGCCGTCTCGCCCGGCGAGCGATACGGTTTACGCTATTTTACACGAGAGAGATAGACGGAAATAGGTGTGAGGTTACGCAAACGTTTGCGCTGAAGTTGCACATATTTTATTTTATGTTAAGGTGTGTACATTGTCAAAAAAATGGTATCTTTGCTCACTTATCGGGAAGAACTGCAAATAATTTACTGATTAAAATAACAATCTAAAACTAATTTTAAAAACGATGAAGAATCACGCTTTTACCACATGGGTACGCTCGCTGATGGTACTGCTTGCAGTCGCCATCGGCGCGAGTTCTTATGCCTCGACAGTCTTTGTCAAAAGTACTTCCGGCACTCCTTATGTCAAGGTTGATTCCGAAAGTTGGACGGCTGCGTCGCAGGCATCTGAGACTAACTGGTACTATGTTGATGTGACGACCGGCTCAACATTACAGATTGCCTCTACCGGCAGTGGTAGCAATGCCTCGCCTAGCATTGACTTCAGCAGCAGTGCCGACAGTTATTTTGTCTATGCCTCCGATGGATATGGCATTAATATCACTGATGCGAAGACAGCAACAGAATATGCTTTCTTTGAGATTACTGCAAATTGGACAGATGCCAATGCTTATTTTGAAGTATGGGATGGCTCGGCTGTGAAATTGAACTGCATAGGAGGAACTTCATCAGCACCTGTTTATATGTATGTTAAGTCCTCTTCATTTAGTGGAACGTTGTATGTTAAAAGAAAAAATCCATCTTCTAACGTGAGTGATGATAGTGGTAAATGGAACGAGGCTTCTGTGACCTATAATAAAGGACACTACTATACTTATAATGGGAATTGGAGCGATTCTTTTACTGACGCAAGTTCTGATTATGCCAGTATCACATGGCCTACGAAGCCCACGTGGTATATTCGTGGTAATTGGGACGGAAGTAATACTTGGTCAAGTGCCGAAGCGATGACCAACAGTAGCGGAACGACATGGACAATACAAAAGACGTTGACCAACGGAAACGGAACGGTTTATTTCTTCTTGTCGTATCAAAATATCGGCACAAATTGGCATCCGCGCTATGGTCCGACCAATAGCACTGGTGTTGACGTCAGTGCCGGTGGCACGTTCAGCACCACTCACTACGCGACAAGTAGTGACGGTGATCCCTCTTTCTATATTCCTTTGAGATCAATTGTAACAGGCACTTACACATTCTCATTTGATGAGTCAACCGACGAGTTGACTGTGACCAAGCCGGAGATTGCTGCCAAGTCGGCGACGTTGTACCTCTATAGCACAACCGAACCGAGAATGTCGGGAGTGACCTTTACCCAAGAGGCTAACGACAACAACGATGATACAAAGGACAAATTATTCTATTGGTACAAAGGCACTTACAGCAGCACCACGTGGAGCGGTAACGTGTCGTTCACAGCGAACGGTTCGACTAAAACGCTTGCCCTCGGCACAGACCTCGCCGACGGTGGTACTTATTACTTTGACGCCTCAAACACCACGACAACTGCCGATTATAACCCCTACGCCTCGAATACTATCACCGTGTATGTGCGCAAGGCAGATTTCCCCAATGCCAAACTGCACGCGTGGTTTACACCTGTGGATGAGTCCGCAAATGTGCCTATAAATGGTTCATGGCAATCGAATGACCAATTGATGACCGATGAGGAAACTGTCAACACTTACGTGTGGTATAAGAAAGTCTTCACCGGTTATAATGAGATACACGCTATGCTGAGTGGTGGCGATAAGGGACAAAGTGAAGAGCTCGTCACGGGTAACAGTGCTTTCAGTGGCACTCTCTACTACTACATTGACGGTAGTGATTGGGTAGGTAGCGCAAATCCCTTCCACGAGATTACGATTCATGTGATTGACAAGGTTAAGGGCACCACACCTTATTACCTCTACGCTTGGGACGGCACGAACCTCAACGGCGCTTTTCCCGGAAATGCAATGACCACGACCGAGACCATCCACGGAGAGACTTGGTACAAGCAAACTTTCACCACGACGGCATCTACAATCACGGTGAATATCAGTGAAAATGGCGACGAGTCATGGCAATGTAAAGACCTCCCCGTCACCGCTACCGCCGGCGATTGGTACATCGTGCTTGACAGTTGGCAAACGAAAAATACCGACGCTGCCTGTGCGCTCAGCCAAGCGACACAACCCTCTACTCCGCAACAACACAATAGTTTATGGTACATCCACGGCAATCTCGACCGCACCAAGGAAAACGATGTCGCGTGGGTACACGACTACACCATGACCGGAGTTGACGGTGGCAACACTACATTCACTTTCCGGAAACAACTGCTCAGCGGTGTGAACTACTATTTCTTCGTGTCCGACGTGGACAGTAACGATTGGGACGAACTTAATGAAGACAATCACCGTTACGCACCTGCCCTCGGTACGACCGATATCAGTCTCAACACAACCACGGCAGTGAGTGCGCAGAGCGGTGAAGCCACCTTGCATTATTATAGTGAGTCGGTCGGGCTTCACACCTTCACCTACAACGCCAAGGACGGCACGCTGACCATCACTCGCGAGGTTGTTGATCCCACGAGCGACGACCTATATTTGATAGGTATCGTTAAGCCCGAGGGTTCTGATGTGACAAACGAATGGGCCGCCAATGTGGGAGTCCTGATGAACAAGGGCGTTGATGATGACAATGTGACCTACTACTACTTGAACAACGTCACTTTGTTGGGATTTAACAGTGGCTTCGGCTTCGCCTCAAAGTTGGCTTCGGACCGCGACGATTGGACTTACTTGAACGCATGTCGTTACGGTGCCTTGATTTCTTCGGGAACCCAAAAGGTGCTCCACAACGAGGCTATCGAGACAGATGACAACAGCGACGATTCTGCCCAATGGCACGAAATGTACGAGGTTGGACAAAGCGAGAATACCTTCACCGTTGAGACAGATGGTGTATACAATATCAAGGTGTATAAGAGCCATGACGGAAAAGCTCCAACGGTACACTTGTACCGCTCGTCATTCCCCGACGTGATGTACATCGTTGGCGGAAAAGGAGAATGGAGTCCCACTAAAGGCACGTTGATGACTCGCGATGAGACCGCGACCGACGAGGTGTACGTATGCACAGTGTCGCTGAGTATTGACTATATGTTAACGTTCTCGTCACGCTTGGGTGACTGGACGTATATTAACGACAACCGTGTATGCTCTGCCTCCCCGGCCGACGGTACCGACGGTTATTGGATCACCAACAACAACCTTGACAGCGAGATAAGTTTGACGCAATTCGACACATCGTGGAGCGACACTGACGCAGCAAAGCACAACTTCAACATAAAGACCGACAAAGGTGGCTTGTTCCGCGTCACACTAAACAAGACGCAGATGACGGTGAAGTTTGAGTTGCTTTATGAGGATAAGGGCGACAAGGTTTATATCTATTTGGAGAAAACCGGTTCGGAAGACGGGACTATCAGCAATCCCTTGTTATACGCCTACGACAAGGAGAGTTGGCGTGACGAAGATAAGGAGAATGATGATGATGAGGTACACGTTGACCGTCCGAAGTTCTCCGTTCTTATCGGTACAGACCCCGACTACGGTAATCGTCACCGCTTGTGTCTTGCCGATGGCACGCAGCCACGTGATTACACATCCGAGAGTGATGGTCGCGATTGGTATATGTGGGAAGTTAACCACTCTATCACCGAGTTTATTATCACCAAGAATGGTAAGTTAATCACCGCGGTGACAGCCAATGCTGACGATACCGATACCGACGATACCGATGCTATAAATATTCAATGGCGTCGCAGTGGTGATGTGTACCTGCATTGGACTGCCGACGGCTCGGTCGTTGACTACACGCGCGACTACGACAGCAGTTCGGCAACCGAGGCTCCCACATGCACCAAGATGATTGACGGACACTACTACGTCTACTTCATCAACACGATGCAGTGGCCCGAATCGTATATCCACGCATGGTTCACCAACTCGAGCGGTGTCAACGAAGATTTGTTGGGTTCTTATCCGGGCAAACAGATGACCGACCTTGTGGGCTACGACAGCAACGGCAACCAAGTGTATCTGTTCGACTTCGGCCCCATCAGTAACTTTGAGGGGCGCGCCCCCACGGGTATTCTGTTCAATATGGGCCCCAACGGAAGTATGCAAACGGGCGACTTCGTGTTTGTCAACGGTGCTGTGTACGACTACACCGGCACTGTGGTGCTCGGTCGCGATCTCGCTAACATCATCGCTACCGGTGTTGACGATGGCGAGACCCGTTACATCATCGAGGACGACATTGTTGCTGTGTACTACGATGCCATCAATCACGAACTCTACTGCAAGGACTTGAACAAGTTCAAGACGACCCAATATGTGGAACGTTCGGTGCAGCAGGACGGTCAAGTCGACTATGTGCGCGACACTACCGGTCGTCTCAATGGTCAGATGGAGAGTGCTCGCTATGATCAAAGTAACTGGGTTGTCCTCAAGGTTCATAGTGCTGAAGGAAGCGAATACTACACCTCGGATTACTACGAAGATTTGGCCACTTTCGCTCGTAACCGCAGTGTGCTCAAGGCGGGAACTGTGCGTGGTGTGTTGACTGATGTCAAGAACCCGACCATGCAAATCGTGAAGTTGGACGATGGCGGAACCATTGAAGTGGGCGAAAACAGCACCTACGCCACCACCAAGGCCAAGACAAACGTGTATACCACGGCTAACTTCGTAGGTGACCAGGAGGGTAAGACCAGTGGTCGTAGCTACTTCTTCGTCACTCCCAAGCCCAACGAGTATGCTTGGGTTACATGGGCGGTGTGCACAGCAATCAATGGCACAACGGCAACTTTCGCTGTACCCGAGAATAAATACCAGGGCGACGGTGAGTATGACAACCAAGATGAACTGAGTGGCGGCTTCTCTGCCGACTTGAGTTTGGTGGATGTAACGCCGGCTGTGGGTACAGCCTACACCTTCCCCGCTATCATCAAGTTGCGCGATGATGATGTTGTCCCGGCCCCGCGTCGTGCACCGTCGTCCTACAGCGGTGGTGACACCGGAACATCTAAGTACGACTATGTGGTGTATCCGCTCGAGTTGTCCAATGTTATCACCGGTGTTACCGAGGTCGGCAACAAGACCGTTGCCGGTGTGAGCTACGTCAACATGGCAGGTATGCAAAGTGCCGAGCCTTTCGAGGGAGTCAACATCGTGGTGACGACCTATACCGACGGAACCCGCACTGCCGTTAAGATGCTCAAGTAATCGGGTGTAAGGGGGGGCGTGTTTCCCTCCGAACCCCGAACTCGAATGAATAACAGTGGCACGGCATCTTGCGGTGCCACTGTTGCTTGATTTAGTTACTCAATGACATTGCCCGAAAAGAAAAGGACGTTATACGTCAGTGATCTCGATGGTACCTTGCTTGGTGCCGACAGTCGCGTTAGTGCGTTCACCGCGTCGATGCTCGACGAGATGATTACGCATCGCAACATTTTGTTCACTATTGCGACCGCACGCACCCCGGCTACTGTCGTGCCTATCATGAGTGCAGTGCAATCCGCTGCGTTGCCGTTTATCGTCATCGGCGGTGCGGCGTGGTGGAGTCCTATTGACGGGAACTACACGTGTGTTAATGCTATGTCCCATGCCACTGTGCTCGCTGTTGACGAGGTGATGAGCCGTCATGGCTTGCGTCCGTTTATCTATTGCCGTGCCGGCAGTTGGCTCTACAGTTATCACTATGGTGCGATGTCCGAGCAGGAAACGCGTTTCGTGAGTGAGCGCACGGGACTTCGCTTCAAGCAATTTGTGTTCGACGACCCCTATTATATCGAGCGTGAGCACGACACGGTGATGATGTATTCGATGAACCGTTATGCGGTGTTGCGTGACGTGCGTGACGACCTGATTGCTGCGGCTGTCGACTGTGAAGTGACGTTGTATCACGACATCGTAGATTCCGATGTGGGTTATCTCGAGGTGTATAGTGCCGGCGTTACCAAGGCGGCGGCTATCATGGAAATGGCGCGCCATGTGCAAGCCGATCGCGTTGTGGTGTTCGGTGATAACCGCAACGATATTCCCATGATGCGTGTCGCCGATGTAAGTGTCGCTATGGGTAACGCCTTCGACGAGGTGAAAAACGTTGCCACTGTGGTAACCGGCAATAACACCGATGATGCTGTGGCGCGATGGATTGCAGCGGACATTGCGCTCTAAAGGGGCTTATTTTCGCCGATTTTAGTGAAAAAACAACAACCTACGAATTTCACAAATTTCACGAATTTCACGAATTACAGAGGTTTATGAGAGATGATGACCTCGGAGAGGTCAGGCGGGTCGAAGACCCGACTTTGTTGGTAACACCATGCGAGCACGTCGAAGATGTGCGACGCTTGGTGAAAGCGGTGGCACGAGGTAAGTGCCTCGTAGAGGAACTTCATCACTATCCATAGTTGTTGGCAACATCGTCTCGCCCAAAGGGCGAATAATCTGTGTAACCCACGGTGGAGCGCAGCGACACCGTGGGCAGGGTGAATGATGGTGAAGTCGGCTGAAAGCCGACCCATCTGCTCATGCCGTATGTCGGCTTTCGGCTCGCCCTCACAGGCTTATTTTCGCCGATTTTAGTGAAAAAACCGCACTAAATTTTGCAGATTAAAAACTTTGTACTACCTTTGCACTCGCAATGCCCAGATGGCGGAATCGGTAGACGCGCTGGTCTCAAACACCAGTGGGGTAAAACCCGTGCCGGTTCGACCCCGGCTCTGGGTACAAAGATAGGCTGTTAATCGTTTGATTACAGCCTATTTTTATTTATCGAGTAGCCAAAGTGTCGCCAAAAACAACATTTCTCCCACTTTTTGCCCACTCGCTAACTGTGTGGCTTTCCCTGTCGCTCGGTGTTGCCTATGGCGGTTCACTCGCCGCCGTTGACTTTTGGTGTGAATTGTTGTTGTCGTGCAATAAATGGCGGAGTTGTAACGTTATAAATGCAAATATGTCATGCACCGTTAACAACCTTAATAAGGATCTAAATCGTTTCAAAAATGGATAATAACCGCTTTTGCGTTATCATGTGCGGTGGTGTCGGAAGTCGTTTCTGGCCCTATAGCCGCGAACACATGCCCAAACAATTCATTGATTTCTTCGGTACCGGTCAAAGTCTGTTGCAGATGACAGTCGAACGTCTTTCCGCTATCGTTCCGCGGGAGAATATCATCTTGATGACCAATGAGTTATACGCCGATATCATACGCGAGCAGTTGCCCGACATTAAACCCGACCGCATTTTGCTCGAGCCGGCGCGTCGCAACACGGCTCCGTGTGTGGCATGGGCGGCATGGCACATAGCGGCACTCAACTCCAATGCGACCGTTATGGTCGCGCCAAGTGACCACCTCATTCTCAAGCCGACGGCCTACGCCGATGCCGTGCGAGCCGCATTCGACTTTGTGGACGGTCACCGCAACGCATTACTCACCCTTGGCATCAACCCCTCGCGTCCCGAAACCGGCTACGGTTACATTCAAGCCGGCGAGGTGATATGTGACAACTTCCATCGTGTCAAGACGTTTACCGAGAAGCCCAACGAGGAATTGGCGCGTGTGTTTGTCGGTAGCGGTGAGTTCTTCTGGAACAGTGGCATGTTCTTTTGGAGCGTACAGGCAATCATCGATGCCATGCGAGAATATGCCCCCGATGTGGCGTTGGTCATGGATCGTGGTGGCGAGATGATGGGTACCGCCGCCGAGCAACACTATATAGACGTGAATTATGAGGCTTGTCCCAATATCTCGATTGACTATGCGGTCATGGAAAAGGCTCGTGAGGTGTGTGTACAAACCGTCGACTTCGGTTGGAGCGACCTCGGCACGTGGGGGGCGTTGTACGACGTGTCGCCCAAGGATCGCGATGCCAACGTCTTGCATGGCACTCGCGCGGTGTTGCACGACTGCCACGATAACATCGTTGCGGTTCGTGGCGAGAAACTCATTATTGCCGCCGGATTGCACGACTATATCATCGCCGACACTCCCGATGCCCTGCTCATCATTCCCAAAGATGAGGAACAAAAACTGCGCATATACGTTAACGACGTGCGCAGCAAGTTCGGAAGTCGTTTCTCATGACCTTATAGCACGCGACACCACCCATGCCGACGACAATCGCGCTCCCGTGGGTGCTGTACCGCACATGCCGATGCGCACTACGCTGACGGGTGCCGAGACGGGTAATACCGTTATCGGTGCCTTGATTTGTCCGTTGATGTGCACCCTCACCAATACAGCCCCGTGACAAGACACACCACGGTCGCCCCAAAGGGTCAGTTCCAAGCAGACCGGATTGTCGCTGTCGGGTGTCCACGTCACGCGCTCGACCTCGCTCATGCCTCCGTTCAATGCCACGGCATGACTCTCGTAGCACACCTCGACATCATCGACAGATTCCTCAATGGAAAGGTCAAGCACATCACCGCCGGCGGTGATGCCTAACACCCGGGCTACACGTTGATATAATTGTGACAGGCGCAGTGTGCGTTGCGACCGCAATCGGCTTTCGCCGATAACGGTTATTGAGCCGTCGCTCCCACGCAACCACAGTTCGCCCGTCGTGTCGCACATTGCCAATTCGACGGCATCACACCCCCTCATCAAGGTTATTACCGTGTTACCGCCGGCATGGCGCAACACGTTGCCGGCGGTGACATAGTAGATGCCTAGCTCGCCTTCAACGGGGTGGACACCGCGTTTGATTACCGTGCGGTACACGAGTCGCGGCTCGCCCGGTGCTCCGCTCGATGACTGTGGCACAGCGTAGATACCGTCGCCCGTGAACACATACACCACGTAGCGCCCCGCGCTGCCCCAAAAGAGCGGGCGTGTCACCGGCAGTAATGCCATCGCCTCGGCTCCCGTCACCTGTCGGCTGTAAGCGCACACCAAGGGGTTGCCTGTTGCACTCATCGCTAATGTCCCGTTGCCGGTGAGCGCGTAGTAACGTCCGTTGTGGGTGAGTGAGTCCACCAGTGGGACATCGGTCAATATTGTTGCCATGTTGATTGTGACCGACGGTTTGACTTTTTCACCGGTCGACAGGGTTGTGAAGCCGGCATTGCCGGTCGGGTCGGTGCAACGGGCTATGACGGTGTAGGTGTCGCTCAAACGCAGTGTCGCCACGGTGCTTGTTTGTGACTCGTCGGCAAGGCGAGCGACGAGACGGTAGGCACGGCTGCCGCTGCTGCTGTCGGTCACTGCGCGCAAACTCGCCGGTTGATAGGTGTTGACCAAGCTCAACTCGTCGCTCACCATGAGGTCAATCGACTTGACCAATGACCACCATGCGCGTCCCACACCACGCGTTATTGTCGCTGTCACGTCATAGGTGATGATGCTCATTGCCAATGCCTCCAATCCGGTAAACTCGCTGCTCGTGTGAGTGACATCAGCCACCGACTCACGAGCCGCGTTAGCGGTGGCAACATCGCTCAACACGACAGGCTCGCTCAGCCACAAGTAGGTGTCGTCATGCAGTCGCACGCCGTAGCGCGCCAATATCAATCCACAATGTCGACCGTCACGACGTGCCGTGTTCTCAAGGTCGCGCCATGTCTGTTGCAGCCTGTCGTTAATCACTTCGGTATCGGTCGCGCTCAACGGCGTTGTCCAGCGCGTATAAGGCGTGGCAAACGTCATCGCCGCTATTGTTGCTGTCGTCGTGCTGCGGTTCGACTCGCTCACGGTCACCGACGGCACGACATCGGCATTGCGCAACTCCTGCCACGTGCCCGTTGTTTCGCTCAATGCTGTCATGCCCATTGTTGTTGTTATTATCAGCAGGCCACCGCACTCGTCGGCGTGCAACAACGTTTCGTCGGCACCGAGGGTGAACACATGTGTACCGTCTACTCTCACCCTGTCACCGGTTTGCCACACCATGCGTCCGTCGGTCAACTCGAGCAGCAAGCGTGACGATGCGGGCACAGCACCCACCGCAGTGGGGTTGCCGACCACGGCGAGTGTTCCCTCGTGTTCGCGCAGATTGACCACTCGTGCCCCCTCACCGGGGCTGCTTGCCACGCTGTTGAACAAACTGCGCTCGCCACGTGGCACAATTTCTATTGATGTTGTGTGTGTCTTCATCAGTAGTTCGTTTAGTCTTCAGGTTGTTATCAACGCGCGTGCTGACACGGCAAAAGTGAGATGTGAAAACGGTATCGTCCGCCGCTTGGCTTGACGACACTGAGGGCTGTGGCGAGTACCGGCGTTTCATCGTCTATGCCATATAACAACAGTCGGTCGCCGTAATCGGCAACAACGGGATAGGTAGTGCCCGCTCGCAGCCACGGCGTGGCTTGTCGACGCACAACGTCGCTGTCGGGTTCCGCAAAGGTGCGTACACCTGCAACCCACGAACTCAACCGCCACTCCACGGGGCGCACGTAGCGTAGCGGCGGTCGCGCCACCACAAAGCCGTGCTCGCGGTCAACGGTGAGTGCGGTCTCGTTGCTCAAGTCCTCTATGGGCAATAAGTGAGACGGTGCCGTCAGTAATAACTCGGCATACCACCGGCGCATCTGTTCGGTCAAGTACGCGTCAAGGTCAATACCGTCCTCGCGCTCGATGACACACTCGTGACGCAAATCTTCAAGTCGATGCACTCGTTTCCACAGTGTGAGCATCTCGGTCTCGCTCAAGTCGTAAAAACAGTCTTCATTCATTGTGATAGTTTAGCTTTATCGTTTTATATAAGTTGCGGACAAATGTATGTGTGGCAACAGCATTTCAACGATGCCGTTTTATCACAGTGTCTTGAGTGGCGCGTGTGATTCGGGCAAAGTGTCGGATATACAAAAGCAACCCACGGTGACTCTTTAGGTTGCACCGTGGGTTGTAAAAGCGGGCAGGGCGAGGTCAGCATCGGTTGCGCCTCTCCTCATTAAGGGCAAGGGTGAAAGCCCGTCTTGTCACTTCTTCTCCTCTGCACTCACAGGGGGAACTTTACAGTAGGGCTCTTTTTTCACCGGAACAACAGTTTTCTTGTCACAGTTAGCGGCTTTGCCTTTCTTGCAGCAGTTAGCGGCTTCGCCTTTCTTGTCGCAGTTAGCGGCTTCGCCCTTCTTGTCGCAGTTAGCGGCTTCGCCTTTCTTGTCACAGTTAGCGGCTTCGCCCTTCTTGCAGCAGTTAGCGGCTTTGCCTTTCTTGTCGCAGTTAGCGGCTTCGCCTTTCTTGTCACAGTTAGCGGCTTCGCCTTTCTTGTCGCAGTTAGCGGCTTCGCCCTTCTTGCAACCGGTCGTACAACCTTGAGTGGGACAATTCTTATCATCGCCGGTTGTACTTGTCGTGGCAACTGCAGCGACCGACATGAATGCTGCGATGGCAAATAACAGTAATTTCTTCATAATAACTTGTTTTATAATTGGTTATGTTTGTTTAAATATCGTCAATAGATGTTGCTGAACAGACCGCTATAACTTAGTGTGATACCATAGTGTATGCCGCCATAAGTCGTGGGCATCTTGCCGTGATAGCGCGCTCCGGTTACCGTGGGGGTCAGTCGCACGCTCGATGTGTAGCGTTTGTTATCGACAAAACGGCTGTGTAACTTGATGTCAATGTCAACCGCCACTTGCCATGAAACGCTGTTGAGCGAGACATCGCTCGCCTTTGTGACGGTGAACACGTCGTGTCCCTCGTCGTTGACGCTCCACATGATGTCGTTGACGCTCCAGCCCAGTCGATGATACACCATACCGGCAAGCGGAGTTATACTCACCGCACTGCCACGATAAGCCGTGTAGCCGAGCAGTACGCGTGTGGCTACGTGCCCGGGGTGTTTCGTCGCATTTAGTTGTAAATCACGCCCTTGCGCATCGTAGGAGCCGAATGGATTGGCGACTTTCAATGACGGTTGACCGTAGGCGACACCTGCCTTGACGCGCAAGTTGCTGTAGTCGACCTCTAACGCCCCGCCAAAGGTGAATTCGCCCTTAAGCAAGTCGCTCACGTCACCACCGGGCAACAGAACACCGACACCGGCTTCGAAGCCGTAGTGCAACGGTGTCGCGGCCGGTGCGGTTGCTGTCGTCATCGCGACTATCGCTATCAACAAGAGTTTTTTCATTACTGTTTCATTTTTATCTCGTAAATCGGCGTAAATCGGCGTAACTGCGCCCGTGAGGGCGAAATATAGATAACCGTAGGTGGAGCGCAGCGTAACCTACGGACGGCCCATGATGGGAGCGTAGCGACCGAATGTTGGGGAGTAAAGACCTCCCCAACCCCCTCTATTTAGGAGTGGGTTGGGAGTCTTAATCCTTGTTTTAGTGGAAGTAGTAAAAGTAGACTGGATGTCCTGCTCGTTGTCTTTGCTTTCCTGCTGTCTTAATCCTTGTTTTAGTGGAAGTAGTAAAAGTAGACACAAAAGATGGCGAAGAGAAATTCGCCGTGTTGTCTTAATCCTTGTTTTAGTGGAAGTAGTAAAAGTAGACCGAAGATGAACAAAGATTCGGTTATAAGCCCGCAAAGTCTTAATCCTTGTTTTAGTGGAAGTAGTAAAAGTAGCCCTCGAAGACTACGGCGCGGATGCAAGTGAATACAAGCGTCTTAATCCTTGTTTTAGTGGAAGTAGTAAAAGTAGAGAGTACTACGTTAGTATGTCCGCGCTAGAAATGGACAGTCTTAATCCTTGTTTTAGTGGAAGTAGTAAAAGTAGACTCTGAAAGAGTACTACCACAGCTTGTCGGCCACAGAGGGTCTTAATCCTTGTTTTAGTGGAAGTAGTAAAAGTAGCCTGACAGTGAGTTGAACAATATGACTGTTGTAGGTCTTAATCCTTGTTTTAGTGGAAGTAGTAAAAGTAGTTATAGACCGAGAATAATAACTTCATTTGATTCGTGTCTTAATCCTTGTTTTAGTGGAAGTAGTAAAAGTAGCTTGACTCCTGAAACACATGATGAATGGATGACACGTCTTAATCCTTGTTTTAGTGGAAGTAGTAAAAGTAGAGTAATAGGGCAGTTTATCAGTGTTATTGGCATAATGGTCTTAATCCTTGTTTTAGTGGAAGTAGTAAAAGTAGAGGAAAAACAATTAACCTAAAATGTATCAGTTGTTTATCAAAAGATAAATATATGTTTTTAACATTTGTTGGCTAAAAAAGTCCCTCAAATTTGCGACTGCAAAGGTACAAATAATCATTGAATTATGCAAACTAATTTTTTTTACTCATTTTTTTTCTCTTGTAAATCAACGTAAATCGGCTAAATATGTAATTAGTGTAATTCGTGAAATTAGTAGTTCGTTCTATCTCTCGAGAATTGCCGTAAAGAAAAAGATCACACCGGTACATCTGTCAGTCCTCGCCACGCAGCGAGTAGTGGGGGCTGTACCCAAAACGATGTCCCCGACAAAATTTCCTTACAATATTTGCGTTAAAAAACTAAAAGCATTGAAAAAACACCGTCGGGGTGTGATAATTTGTGTTTTCTTTTTCTTAACTTTGCAATCCTATGAAAATTCGATTACTCATATATACCATATTGCTGCTCGCAATAGCCGTGCAGGGCGCGGCACAAACGATAGCGTTCGAGGGTAATGACGCTCAGGTGATAGATGTCAAACCCGAGACCGCTACCGGATTACATCACATCTATGTCCTTCACAACACCGATGGAGTAGCAATGACTTATACTGCCGCCACAGCGAGTGCTGCCGTCACATGGCAGGACTATGGCGAGCAGGGTGGAGGATATGCAACCGAGACGGCAGGTGTGACCCGGTCGGGGCGCGAGACCCGTCTTGACAACGTGATACCTAATCGTGGATATATCATCACCGAAGGCACAACACCCACTTACGTGTGGGTGACCGATTACGACTCGTTCGGTTGTTCGCTCTCCCGCCTCGTTGCCGAGCCGGCGAACGACTGTGGCACAGCGACACTCACCGTGGGCGGTGATGCTCCCGAGATAGTGTATTACAGCATCAATGGAGCGCGACGGGTGCTTGACCGTCAATTCAAACTCACCTATAACACCCTCGAGTGGAACGACAGCACACAATGGCAAGAGGTTGAGGTGGTTGAAAACCTTGAGAGTTTGCACTCCACTATCGGAGTGCCCGCTCCGTTGTGCAACACCGTTTTCACCCTTACCGGCGACCGCTTCCTCGCCGAATGGGACGAGGATATTGTCTGCGAGAGTGACACCTACATTACATCGTCGGTTGACGTGCGCGCCACTGCCGTGCAGGACGAGCGCGAGAATGATAATGAGAAATCGCTCGCCGATGGTGTCTCCGGTACCATGGGCGGCAGTGCGCCCGTGCATATCGTGTTCACCGGTTGGCCCACCGATGCCGTCGTTTATCGAGAGTGGCAGATGTCTCAAGACATAGACTTCGATAATATCGAACTTCGTCTTAATCAAGACGAAGTGGACTACACGTTCAACACGAGTGGCACCTACTATTGGCGCTATATAGGTGCCAACGACACGGGCGAGTGTGAGGCGATGTCCGAGACACTCACTGTGAGCGTGGGTGTGAGCGAATTGCTGTGTCCCAACGTGTTTTCGCCCGGCTCGAGCACGGGTGTTAACGACGTGTGGAAAGTGTCTTATAGTTCGATTGTTGAGTTCCATTGCTGGATCTTCAACAGGTGGGGTGTTAAAATGTGTGAGTTCACCGATCCCTCACAGGGCTGGGATGGTACCTATAACGGCAAGACGGTCGGTTCGGGTGTCTACTACTATGTCATCAACGCCAAGGGCAGTGACGGCAAGCCGTACAAACTCAGTGGTGACATCAATGTGATACGCTACAAAGACAACCCCTATGGCACGGGAACCGGCGATGTCGACCCGGACGGCACAACCGGCGACGTAACAGGTGGAGATGACGAAACCGGTGGCAACATCACCGAGTGACAAACGTTCAACTGATTTTTTTTGAACATGAATGACCTTGACCGCGGTAGCGTGACCGTATTGGGAGCGCGCGTGCATAACCTCAAGAATATCGATGTCAACATACCCCACTACAGTCTCACCGTCATTACGGGACTTAGTGGCAGTGGCAAGTCATCGCTCGCGTTCGACACGATTTTCGCCGAGGGTCAACGTCGTTATCTCGAAACGTTCTCGGCTTATGCTCGAGGCGTGCTCGGTGTGCTCGAACGCCCCGATGTAGACCTTATTACCGGACTTAATCCGGTCATTTCCATCAGCCAAAAGACGACCAATAAAAATCCGCGAAGCACCGTGGGAACGACGACCGAGGTGTACGACTACTTGCGATTATTGTTCGCACGTGCCGGGCAGGCAATCAGTTATCTCACCGGCAAGCCGATGGTCAAGTATACCGTCGATCGCATCGTAGACCTGATTGTAAAGCGATACGAGGGACATCGCGTGCTTATCCTCGCTCCCGTCGTGCGCGGACGTAAAGGACACTATAAAGACCTGTTCGAGCAGTTGCGCAAGAAGGGCTTTCTTAATGTGCGCGTTGATGGCGAGATGCGCGAAATCACTTTCGGTATGAAGGTAGACCGTTATCGCAACCACACCATCGAACTCGTTATAGACCGCCTGCGAGTGGCAGACAAGGATCGCAAGCGGCTCACCGACACGGTGGTCAAGGCTTTCGAACAGGGTGCCGGACAACTGATGACACTTGATGCCGATACCGACGAAATACGCTATTACAGCAAGTCGCTCATGGATCCCGAGACCGGCTTGAGTTACATGGAGCCGGCTCCGCACAACTTCTCGTTCAATTCGCCTCAAGGTGCGTGTCCGCATTGCAAGGGCTTGGGTTATGTCAACCTTATCGACCGCGACAAGATAATGCCCGACATGACACTCAGCATACGGTCGGGCGGCATATTGCCATTGGGCAAGTACCGTAATGTGCAGATATTTTGGCAAATCGAGGCAATCTGTAACAAGTATGGCTGTTCGCTCGACACCCCTTTGCAAGATTTGCCCGAGGAGTGCCTTAACGACATCATGACCGGAACAGACGAACGTCTTGCCGTGCACAACGAGACGATGAGTACGTCGAACTATTACCTCAGTTTCGACGGATTGATCAAGTATATCGAGATGCAGCAGGACGACACGGCAGGTGCTCAGGCTCAAAAGTGGGCGGGTCAGTTCTACTCGCGCATGACGTGTCCCGAGTGTGGTGGCACTCGCCTTAATCGCGAGGCGCTACACTTCTACGTCGACGGAAAAAACATTGCCGAACTTGCCGCCATGGATATTGATAGGCTCAAACAATGGATAGACAATCTCCCTAACCGCCTGGAGGGCGTTCAGTGGGCTGTGGCGAGCGAAATAGTCAAGGAGATTTCGGCGCGTTTGGGCTTTATGCTCGACGTGGGACTTGACTACGTGTCGCTCAATCGCAGTGCAGCCTCGCTCAGTGGTGGCGAGAGCCAACGAATAAGGCTTGCAACACAAATCGGGTCACAGTTGGTCAACGTGCTATATATCCTTGACGAACCGAGCATAGGACTGCATCAGCGTGACAACCGACGATTGATAAATTCACTCAAACGCCTGCGCGATGACGGCAACACGGTGATTGTTGTGGAACATGACCGCGACATGATGCTTGCTGCCGACTACGTTATCGATATAGGTCCGCATGCCGGTCATCGTGGCGGTCATGTGGTATTCGCCGGGACTCCTGCCGAGATGCTCGCCGGACACACGCTAACCGCCGACTATCTCAATGGCACGCGCGTTATCGAGATCCCACGCAACAGGCGGTCGGGCAATGGCAAGGTGTTGCGCTTGAACGGCTGTCGCGGTAACAACCTCAAGAATGTGAGCATCTCAATACCCCTCGGAACGTTGGTTTGTGTCACCGGTGTGAGCGGTAGTGGCAAGTCCTCGTTGATCAACGCGACTTTACAACCCATTATCAGCAAACATCTGTATCGTTCGCTGACCGAGCCCTTGCCCTACGATACTATCGAAGGACTTGAGTTTATCGATAAGGTGGTCACGGTGGATCAGTCGCCCCTGGGACGCACTCCCCGCAGCAATGCCGCCACCTATACCGGAGTGTTCGCCGACATTCGTTCACTCTTTGTGGGGTTGCCTGAGTCCAAAATAAGGGCATATAAGCCCGGTCGGTTCTCGTTTAACACGGCAGGCGGACGGTGTGAGGTGTGCAAGGGCAATGGCTATAAGACGGTCGAAATGAATTTCTTGCCCGATGTGCTTGTGCCGTGCGAAGCCTGTGCCGGAAAGCGTTATAATCGCGAGACACTTGAGGTGAAATTCAAGGGCAAGTCCATTGCCGATGTGCTCGACATGACTATCAATCAAGCCGTTGATTTCTTCGCCGCTATCCCCAATATCCTCAATAAAATCAAGATGTTGCAAGACGTGGGATTGGGCTACATCAAGTTAGGACAGCCGTCAAGCACGCTCAGTGGTGGCGAGTGCCAGCGAGTGAAGTTGGCTGCGGAACTCTCGAAACGAGACACGGGACGCACACTGTATATACTCGATGAACCAACGACCGGTTTGCACTTTGAGGACATCAAAATTTTGTTGCGAGTGCTTGACCGACTCGTGGCGCGTGGCAATACTGTTGTGGTCATTGAACATAACCTTGATGTGATACGTCAGGCTGATTACATCATTGACCTCGGTCCCGAAGGCGGTCGCGGCGGTGGCAGGGTAGTGGCAACAGGTACGCCCGAGCAGGTCGCCAAGTGTACAGAGTCAATCACTGCGCGCTATTTGTTCGATTAGCGAGAATTCCCGAATTCGTAAGACGATGGGAGAGAGGTCGTGAATTTTGCATTCTCGGCGAGTTGAGTTGCCGAAATTTTAGGGCGAAGTTTTCTGCATTTGGTTGTTGGTCCAAATGTCGTATTTATGTTTGCAGTTTACTTAGGGGTGATAGGGTGGTTTCCCTATTTATGTTGGGCTGTCTGTATACGATTTGCATCGAGTCTCGACTCGGGTCGGGTAGAATGATGTTTGAATTTTTTAGAAAGTTTTTCAAAACCGTAACTGCGATTGTTGTTTTGTGACAACTTTGGCTTTAAAAACAACGCAATGCAAGTGGGGTAGAGGAGAATTTGTACTCGTTTGACCGACTGAGATTTTAATTCATGTTAAGTTGTGCGGATTGTGCGGATTTTTTGCAATCTCGGCGAGTTGAGGTTCTAAAAAATCAAAATGGTAAAATGTCAAGTCGCGCGGAGGGTCTCTATTTGCGTTTATAAACACTGTGCTGTGTTTGGTTGTTCGTGTTTGATAGGGTGGTGTTGAAGATGTGAATTGCGAGGAATTTAACAATGCAATGGGTGTGCAAAGGTACCGTTGTCGATGTAAATCCAAATTCGCAATTGAATGATGTGCAAATTATGGCAAAATTAGCCGTTAACATTTGTTTGTAAATAATATATTTTGCTGAAAATCAGCAAAATAACATAAATGTTTAAAGTGTTGATTTAAGTGCATGGACGACGCAAAGCGCTTTCATTGCCCCTCGTGTAATGTGCCTTTTCTTTATAAATTATAATCATCTATAAAAGAGTGAAATAACCGTATTTTTACGCAAACTGCTTTAACTGTGTCGTTTGCAAATGAATAAGGTGAGATATTGACTTATGTAAATCTGTTTTCAAAAATTAATTGTTAAATTCACGTGTTCAAATTTGCATATATCAACCGAGAATTTTAAATTTGCAAATCGAAAATTTCATTTTATAAATTTACAAATGGATATTGTAACTCGACTCAAGCAGTTTCTTAAGCAAAATAATATCGCGATAACGCAATTTGCCGATAACTGCCAGATACCACGCCCCACCCTATCGCAGTTGCTCAACGGGCGAAACAAGAAAGTGAGTGATGAAGTTATTGCTAAAATTCATCACACCTACCCCTCATTGAACATCATGTGGCTGATGTTCGGCGATGGTGATATGTTTGTTCCAAATGCGAATTTGGACGATATACCCACTGCTCAACGTGCCGAGAGTGACGAAAATGAAATCAATCTTGACTACGCTTCCGGAAAATCCAATTCTCAGCGACAACAATCTATCAGTTTTGACGATGACGACAGACAGTTCTCATCTAATACGCCCAAAGGTCGCGTGTCGTCGGGAGGCTCGTCTTCTTCGTTGGTCGACATGATGATGACTTTGCAAAATGTAATGGGTGGGAATCATCAGTCATCGCCGGCACGCAACAGCAAGGGTGATAAACGTCGAGTTGTTAACATCATAGTATATTACAACGATCAGAGTTTCGATGTCTTTGGTCCCAACTAATTAACCAATCAATCTCTATCCTAACCCCTAAATGACATGAAAAGGCTTTATTTTTTCGTGATTTTGACAGCGTGCTTGCTTTCGTTGAATGCTCGCGTTGCGTTATCTGACAAGGTCGGCAATGACCGGATGCTTGATCGCTATTTGGCTTATACGCTCATCGAGAGTCAGTCTATTGATGAGCCGAGTATGTCCTCATTTCCCATGACCGACGGTCAGCGTGAGATAGCCCGTTATATCTATGATGAAATAAAAGCATTCGGAGGCAAAAACGTCAAGGTGACTCTCAGCGATGATTTTTACGTGTATGTTGACATTGCATCAAACGTGAAAAATGCGGTTCCCTCAATATTGCTGATGGCTCACCTTGATGTGACCCCCGAGGCTCCCGGTAAGGGCATTTCTCCCATAGTGCATCGCAATTACGATGGCGGTAAGATACAACTCAAGGACGGTGTGGTCATTGATCCGGCCATGCCACAGGGGGCTCACCTCAACGACCTTGTAGGCAAGACGATAGTCACGAGCGACGGAACGACACTCTTAGGTGCCGACGATAAAACGGGTTGCGCTGTGCTCGTCTCGCTCGTGGAGGAAATTGTCAAAAATCCCAAATTCAAGCATGGACGCATCATGGTGGCGTTCAGTCAAAACGAGGACGTGGGTAAGGCCGCATTGCGCTACGACCCCACTGTATTCGGCGATAAGCCCGATATTGTTATTGATGTTGACGGCGACACCTACGACAAATTCTCGATTGCCAATTTCTCGGCTATCGGACAATCTTATCTGTTCAAGGGAAATAAAGCACACCCGAGCCATGGTAAAGAAACCAAATATGCCGACGCACTCACTGCAGCAGCCTATTTCATCGGCTTGGTGCCCCCCGAACTCAATCCCGGTCAACGTGAGGGCGAACAGGGCTATGTACATTGCTATTCAATGACACACCCCCTCGACGAGAATGGCGCGCCTGTCACGAGCGACTATGTCGTCAAGGTGAGATTGCGCTACTTCGATCAATCAGAGGGAGATTATCAAAAACAGTTGATGGCATTTAACTTGGCAAAAACTCAAAGCGCATTCCCCTTTGTCGAGGCTATGAAAACCGATGATGAGATGCAGTATGAGAATGTTGCTTACACGATGCCGACCTACCTGCCGGTCATGATTGAGACCGCTGCCCGCAATGTAGGCATGCCGATGACACCTCGCAGCGAGCGTGGCGGAACTACATCGGCTATGATGGTGGCGCGCTTCCCCGATGTCATGCCGGGTGGATCGGGCATCTATTCGGGTCAACAGGCCGAGCACTCGGTGTACGAGTGGTGCTGTGTCGAAGAAATGGTACAACTGGTGGATTTTTGCGAAAGTTTGATTACCGAAGTTCTCAACATTAAGTAAATAGACTCTTACTGTGTTATAAAGCGGGTGTGTCGTCATCAAGAGGTGCGACACACCCGTTTTCATCTCTCGTAAATTGACGTAAATCTGTAATTCTCTATGGTTCTGATTAGGTAATGGGTGTAATAGGCAGTTCACTTTCTCGTAAATCAGCGTAACCCTGTTACACCTCGAAGTGGCACGATAACGCCCACCGTGGTGTTTCCCACGGACACTAAAACAAATGCCCGCAACGTCACGAAAACGTTGCAGGCATTTATGTGATGCTCACGGTTGTGTATTACTCTTCGGCGGCAGGCTCTTCGGCGGTCGTCTCTTCAACTGCGATCTCGTCGATAGCCTCGGCGGTTGCCTCGGTCACAGTCTCAACAACTTGCTCAACCTCTTGCTCAACAACCTCGACCGGCTCATCGCTCACGACCTCAAACGGGATCTCAACAAGCACTTCCTTGTGGAAATGAACGGTAGCAACGTACTTGCCAACCTCCTTGATAGTGCCCTTGACAACGATGATCTTGCGATCGATATCGTGCCCCAAAGCCTTCAAAGCCTCTGCAACTTGGATATTAGTCACCGAGCCGTATATGCTACCTGTGGGGCTAACCTTGGTTGGGATAGTCAGGCTGATGCCTTCCAACTTGGCGGCTGCCGCTTGTGCTTCCTCCTTGATCTTTGCAATCTTGTGGGCTTGTTGGCGTTGGTTCTCGGCAAGAACCTTCAAGGCTGACGGGGTAGCCAAAACTGCCATGCCCTGCGGAATGAGATAGTTGCGACCGTAGCCGTTCTTAACCTCAACAACATCGTCCTTGTAGCCAAGACCGATGACGTCTGTCTTCAATATAATCTTCATAGTGTGATTGATTCCTCTTTAAAGTTGATAATTCGTGTGATGCATTACTTCATCAAGTCGGTCACGAAGGGCAGCAATGCCAAGTGGCGTGCGCGCTTCACGGCTTGTGCTACACGGCGCTGGAACTTGAGCGACGTGCCGGTGATGCGGCGAGGCAAAATCTTACCTTGCTCGTTGAGGAACTTCTTGAGGAACTCGGGGTCTTTGTAGTCAACAAAGTGGATGCCCATTCTCTTGAAACGGCAATATTTCTTCTTGTTCTTGTCGACCGACAGCGGGGTGAGATAACGAATCTCTGACTGAGTTTGTGCCATAATCTAAAAGAATTGAATTGAGTTAGTAAATCAAATAATTATCACTCGGCAGCAGGTGCCTCAGCGGCAGCAGCCTGTGCGCGCTTTGCGCGACGCTTGGCGGCATACTCCACAGCGAACTTGTCAAGGCGCAACGTGAAATAACGCAACACCTTCTCGTCGCGACGATAAGCGGTTTCCAACTTAGCCACAACAGTCGGCTCGGCGGTGAACTCAATCAATGTGTAAGACCCGGTGGTCTTCTTTTGGATAGGATAGGCAAGTTTGCGCAAGCCCCACAACTCTTCGTTCACGATGGTGGCACCGTTGTCGGTGAGCACCGTCTTGAACTTTTCTACCGCTTCCTTTACCTGAGGTTCAGATAAAACGGGATTTAGAATGAAAACGGTTTCGTAATTGTTCATAAAACCTTTTAAATTAATAGATTAAATAAAATTTTGCTGAAAAGCGTTGCAAAGTTACAACTTTTTCCGATTTCTGCCAAATTTTTTTACTCCCTCGCCCTCGACTCCCTCGGCTCCCTCGACTCCCTCGGCGGTAACCGAGGGTGGAGCGCAGCCTAACGTAACCTACGACCAGCCCATGAGGGACGCGAGCATCCACCATGCAAAAAGAACACTGAAACAATGTTTCAATGCTCTTTCATGTGGGCACTGGCAGATTCGAACTGTCGACCCCCTGCTTGTAAGGCAGATGCTCTAAACCAACTGAGCTAAGCGCCCATGCCTCAAAGGCGGTGCAAAATTACTGCGAAATTTTGAATTACACAAATTTTTCAAGGCTTTTTTATTTTCTGAAAAAAAGTTTTTACACCAAAATGCTTGTTGTATGATAAAATATTTGTAATTTTGCGTCGCTTTTGTCACGGGGTGTAGCGCAGTCCGGTTAGCGCGCCTGCTTTGGGAGCAGGAGGTCCCTGGTTCGAATCCAGGTACCCCGACAAAGAAAGTAAATCACTGAAAATCAAGTGAATGACGCTTGAAAAATCAGTGATTTCCGTTCCAAAAATGGCTGAAATGTCATAAAAAAAAACGACTAAAACGCACATTTTTTCAACTTTTTTCCCTCTTTTTCCCTCTTTACCTTGTACATTACCTTGTACGTACAAGGTTGGGAAAGGAAAAAATTGAGAGGTGTGCAGAGTCGGTCGAAAGGTTTTTATGGCAAAAGCAAAATTCTTTCTCGACACACGGCGCACGAAGCCCGGAGCGCCTTCGGTCTTAAAGGTGGCCATCGGTCACCGCAATTCGACCGCTTACATTTCCCTTGATGCACATTTGTTGCCAGAACAATGGGACGATGCCCACTCAGTGGTTGTCGGCCACCCTGACGCTGCGTTGTTAAACGTCTATATTATGGGTGTAAAGCAGCGTGTAGACCGCACAATCCTCTACCTTGCAGACACTAAAGGACTTCAAAACATGACTGCGAACGACATCAAGCGTGAGGTCGAGCGCACTATCAATCCGGCAAAGGTTGAGGAAAAGGAACAAAAGCAGCGGAGCAAGAACTTGTTTGCAGCGCGGTTTCTGACCTTTGCTCGCAGCAAGAAAAAGAGTACGCAAGAGATTTATATGCACACCTATAAACGCATGGTTGCGTTCGTAGGTGAAAGCAAGCTACAAAATCTTACATTTGAAGACATTACAAAGGAATGGATTTTAAAGTTTGAGAGTTTTCTTGCCATCACCTCACCCAGTCAGAATGCCCGTAACATTCACAAGCGGAACATTCGCGCTGTGTTTAACGAGGCGATTGACGATGGGATTACTACCAACTATCCGTTCCGCAAGTTGAAAATCCGCCCTGTAGCCACCAAAAAGCGCAATCTCAAAGTTGAGGACTTGCGCACATTATTCAACTATCCTTGTGAGGCTCACGCCGTTAAGTATCTCGACATCTTTAAGTTGATGTTTATACTAATAGGCATCAATGCGATTGACCTGTGCAACCTCAAAGAGATTGACAAAGAGGGTCGTATCAACTTCTACCGAGCCAAGACTAACCGCCTTTATTCAATAAAGGTGGAGCCGGAGGCTTTGGAGATTATCAACAAGTATCGCGGCAAAGATTATATGCTTGATATTCTTGATCGTTGGAAAAGTCAC
Source organism: uncultured Porphyromonadaceae bacterium (assembly GCA_937901905.1). Taxonomy (GTDB): domain Bacteria; phylum Bacteroidota; class Bacteroidia; order Bacteroidales; family Muribaculaceae; genus Sodaliphilus. Next base: position 24,067 of record CALDIF010000088.1, read on the forward strand.
AAGGACTTCATGCTCAAGATGAACCGCACCCTCAAAAAGATTGGACCGGTGAAGCGAGTGGGTCTTGGCGGCAAGAAGATATACGAGCCGCTATTTCCCGAAATATCAACGTATTGGGCACGTCACTCATGGGCGACAATCGCTGCCAGCCTTGACATTCCCCGTGACACTATCGCCCATGCACTCGGGCATGGCGGCAACACTGTGACTGACATCTACATCGACTTTGACGAGCGCAAGGTCGATGAGGCGAACCGTAAGGTTCTTGACTGGGTTCTCTACGGCAAGAAGTAGGCTTCAAAAGGGGTGGGAAACTACCCCTTTTGGGTGTACCCATAAATGTACCCGAAAGTGTACCTGCAAATGTATCTGCAAGCGTACCCGATAGTGTAACTGCAAGTGTATCTGCAAATGTACCGTAGAGTGTAACTGCAAGTGTAGTCCCAATTGTATCGCTGAAAAGTACCTGATAAACAGCAAGAAAGGCAGAAATCCGACAATGAGCGGTTTTCTGCCTTTCCTTGATTTTGTGTGTACCTCAATCTATAACGAAATGTGTACCCTATAGTGTACCCATTTTGTCTACACTTTGGCTAACTTGCGACCCCTTTTCTCCGAAAAGAGCGATTAACTTGCGCATTGACTTGCGCATTGGCTTGCGCAAGTCAGAGCATAACAAGTTAAAAGGCAGATGTTTAGTAATAACAC
>CALDIF010000089.1 GCA_937901905.1 uncultured Porphyromonadaceae bacterium
AAATATTTGGTGAATGTCTCGGCGCGTTGTTGCCCGGCGGCTTCGATGTTGCGCCTTGCCTGCCCGAGAGCATGGTTGTTTTGTCTTGCCGATGCCTTGAACTGTTCGAGTGAGTAGACGCTTTGGGCGGTGCAGTTCAATGCAGCCCATCCCAAAATGGTAATTGTGATTATTCTTTTAAATATCATCGTTTTCTTGAATTTCGTTGTAAGATTCGGTGTTTTCTTTTTCCCTTCTCACCATGCTATAACCAATAGGCAACACAGTGAGGATAAAAAGCATGGTGATGAGCGTGCCATAGAAGATGACGTTGCCCATAGGAGCCCATAGGGTAGAGCCGCTTAAAATCATGGGAATGACTCCCATTGAAGCGGCGGCCGAGGTGAGGAAGATGGGGCGCATGCGTCGCTTCGCACTCAAGTAGATGGCTTCGCGAGGCGTTAAATGCTCAGTCTTTATCAATTCCTCGGCATAGTCATACATGATGATGGCGTTACGCACTAAGATGCCCATGAGCGAGATAAATCCCAGAAAGCAGGTGAATGTCACCTCGCCATGGAACATAATGCCCACTGCCGTTCCGAAGAAACAGAGCGTCAAGCTGAACAGCAACAATGTGGCAGTGGAGATGCGCTTGAAGTGATAAACGAGCAGGAAGAAAATAATTACCACTGCGATGACCAGTGCAGCAAGCAGTGTAGGCAGATTACTGTCATTCTCGGCTATCTCGCCGCCCCACGACAATGTGATGCCCTCGGGCAACTTCACTTCAGCCAGTTCCTTCTGCAACTCCATCGTTACTGATGTTACATTCAGCCCTTCGCGCACCTCACTCATAATGGTGGTTGTGCGCAACCCGTTGCGGTGGGCAATCTGTCCGTCCTGCCATTGTGGCGTGATGGTGGCAACCTGCCTGAGGGGCACTTGTCGCAGCCCTCCTTCGGCGGCAATCAGTTCATCGCCCAACTTCTGCCTTGTGCTCATCCGGGCAAGCGAACCTTTCAGGCAAACATTAACCGGGTAATCTCCCTGCCAGATAGTACCTATCGGCAGTCCATCAGAGTTATATCGCATGAGCATTGATATTTCGGCTTCGGCATTCGAGATGCCCATAAGACCTGATTTAATCGGGTCGAGTTTTATCTCCGTTGCAAGCAATGGCTCCAAAACATCGTTGCGCACCAGTTTCAACTTCGAGTGGTTGCGCAACTTGAGCGTGAGCGAGTCGGTGGCCGCTTTCAACATAGCCCAATCCTCGCCTGTCAAACGCACTTCGATAGGGCTGGATTCTGCGCCGTAGTCAAGTTGCTTGAAGCGGATGTAGGCTTCGGGAAATGCCTCCTCATATTTTGGCTTATATTCGGCGAGGATTTCTTCGGTTGCATCGGGCGACAAGGTGTTGACGATAAACTGCGCGTAGTTAGAGCCTCCGAACTGGGGTGCATACACAGTGTGGAAACGTGGCGAGGCTGTTCCCTTGAATGAGGCGATAGAGACAATGCGCTTATCCTTGCGCAGGATGTTTTCCAATGTATCGGCTAGCGCGGCGGTCTTGTCAAGGGACGTTCCGGTGGGCATGTATATTTCTACTGCAAACTGGTTGCGCTCGGCGCGTGGCATGAGCCGCTGTGGCAAGTTGACAAGTATAATCGCCGACAGGATAATAGATACAATAGCCAAGGTACACACAATGATTTTATGGCCGAAGCACAGGTCGATAATCCAGTCGTAGGTGCGCTGCATCATATCAAGAAAATCAAACTTCTTTTCTGCCGATGTACCCATAGGCTTTTTGATGAACCAAAATTGCAAGAACGGAATTACCAATTCTGCCACTGCAAGTGAGACGAGCAGTATAATCAGAATCGCCCACGGGAAGTAGTGAACCGTGTCGTTCATCGACCCTTTGGTGGTCAGCAAGAAGGGGAAGAACGTGATGGATATGGCCATCGTTGCCGTGAAGATGCTCTTGAAGAAGTGGGTGGCGCTCTCGATGGAAGCCTTCCACCGGTCTTCACCCTCGCCGAGTTTCTCCATGTAGGAATCGATGATGACAATGGAGTTGTCGACCACCATGCCCAGTGATACGATGAGAGCAGCCAGGGTCACGGTGTTCAACTCAATGTCGAACGAGAAGAACAGTCCCAGCGCGATGAAAATCGTGATGGGAATGGTAGAGGCCGCTACCAATGCCACACGCATGGGCATCAGCAGCAACACCACGATGATGACGGCAATCACTGCAATGAGCAGCTCTTCGAGGAAATCCTTCACCGAGTCGCCGACCACTTTAGGCTGGTCGGTGATGCGGAACAATTTCACACTTGGGGGCAAAGTGGGCTCAAACCGGTCGAGCACTTGATACACCTCGGCTCCCATGTCGGTAATGCTTCTTCCAGACTTCATCTCAATGCTGAGCACGAGGCATTTCACACCATTATTGGTGACGAATGATGACGGCGAGGGGTACTCACGTTTCACCGTCGCCACATCCTTCAGTCGCACGACAGTGCCGCGTGGATCGGTAAAAACTATGGTCTGCTCTACGTCGCTCACCATATTCAGCGGATGCCCCACATATATGGGCGAATTGTAGTCTCCATTCTTCAGCGTGCCTGCCATCGTGAAGAAGTCTTTTGATTTCAGCGTGAGGGCGATAGTCTTATCGGATATGCCATATTGCGACAACCTGTCATGGTCAAGGTAAACGGCTATCTGTTCGTGCTGCTGACCGACGACGGTGATGCGCCCCACACTTTCCACGGTGCGAAGACGGTCTTTCAACATGTCCATGTAGGTGTTGAGCTCACGATAGGTCTTGTCTTCCGACTCCATCGTGATGAGCATCGCCGATGAGTCACCGAAGTCGTCGTTGACCTGCACGGCCAGCACACCTTGTGGCAGCGAACCCTTGAACGATTCCATGCCATGCTTGAATTTTGCCCAAAATCCTTCTTTATCTTGTATGTCATCATTGAGCTCAATCTGAATGATGGCCACTGAGTTACGGCTATAAGATTTGGTTTTCACCTTATTTACGTCCTTGTAGGTGAAGATGTACTCTTCAAGTGGTTTCGTTACTTGCTGCTCCACTTCGAGTGCCGAAGCACCGGGATAAACGGCAACGACAACACCCTGGCGGATGGTGATGTCGGGGAACTCATTTTTCCTTATTCCATACAGACCATAGATGCCGAATGCTATCAGCACACAGGTTATCATGATGACTATCTTGCGATAGCGCATGGCCCACTCCACGAGGTTTATTTTACGTTTCTCTTCCATGGCTTTCACTCCGTGACTTTCATGTCGGTTGACACTTTTTGCTGACCTTCACAAATAACCCTGTCTCCCATCTGTAGTCCACTGGTGATTTGCACTTCGTCGCCAATGTTTTGTCCTAATTCGATATAGGTCTTCTCTGCCCGTCCGTCGACTACTGTCCAGACAAACGGTTTGTTGTCGGCATCAATCTGTATAATCGTTGCAGGCAGGGTCGCAGCACCGATATTTTCGCTGCTACTGCTCGAAGCCATTGCCACCTCTGCAATCATGCCCGGCAACAACTCGTGATTGGGGTTTTCGATTAGCGCTTTCACCATATAGGTTCGCGACAACGGGTCGGCGACAACCCCTTTCTCGATGACCTTCGCGGTGAAGTGCTTGTGCCCCAAGGCGGCAACAGAAACAGCTATTGTTTGGCCGTTATGAATATGTGAGATTTCATTCTCGGGAATACTCACGCTCACCTTCACTCGGTTAATCTGCACGAGTTTGACTACCGGGGCACCAGGCATGACATTCTGTCCCACATCACACATTTTGGTCGAAATATACCCCGACGTTGGTGCATAAAGGCGCGTGTCGGCAACGCTTTTTCGTGCTATATTCTCGGTTGAGCGTGCGGCACTTGCATTGCTCTTTGCCTGACTGACCATGAGTTTTGCCTGTTGCAATTTGGTTTCCACTTCAATCCATTTGATTTCGGGTAGACTGCCGTTGTCGTGAAGTATTTTCATCCTGTTGTAGGCATCTTGCGCTTGGTTGAGTGCCGCCTGGGCTTGCTGCACCATGTCGTCGGCCTGCTCGGTGGCGGCATGGGAGGCATTGGCTCCGCTTGCCGTGTTGCGGGAGTCAACAGTGGCGATGAGTTGCCCGCGTCCCACGCTTTGTCCCTCGTTTACATAGATGTGCGTAATCGTGCCACCGGCGGCGAAACTTAATGTTGTACCATCCCATTCTTCGATAACGCCACTGTAGGTTTGTGTGCCGGAGCAAAAAGATGCTCCCACTTCCATTGTTTTCACTTTAACAGTCATCTCGCTTTTCTTTTCGCTGTCCGTTGTGCAACAGCACATAACGGCAATCAAGAAAAACGATAATGCCACTAATGATTTGGATGTCTGTTTAATCTGCATAATATCGTTCATAGAGTTATTTAATGGCACAAAGTTCCTGATTAGAGTCAAGTTAATAATACAATAAATGGCGCTATTATTGTTCTGAATTCAATTTTGACGAAATTTAGAATATAAAAAAGGCAAAAAATATCTCTTATATGCAAAATTTTGGCGAAATTTGCGCTTTATAATAATCGAATTTGGCACATTAATGATGAAACATGTAGATGTCATGGGCAACCGAAATGGGCGTATTGTCAATGTCAGCTTGACTGATGTTGATAATTCAAGGTCGAATGTCGACTATCAAGACGACGAACTGGTATTGATTGACAATTTGCGTGATATTCCCGATTTCGCAGCATGTAAGATTGCATTTAACGTGGGGCTGGTTTGTTTGAAGGGGAAATTGCAGTTTGAAATCGGTGAGAATTCGGTGACGATAAATTCAGGGCAAGCGCTATTCTCTCATAGCCATGTTTTGCTCACAAATATCATGGCAAGTCCCGATATTCAATGCCGACTGGTTGCGTTGAGTGACAGAGTCTTGAAAAACATCCTTCAATCCCAATTCACTATTTGGAACAAAGCCATGTACCCCAACCACTTTTATGTCTTAAATCTAAGCGATGAGCATCTTTCTCTCTTTGACACATTGCTCCCCACTTTCAGCAGAGCCGATACAATACTAAAGCACGAAATATTGGTCAGCTTGTTACGCGCCGGTTTCTTGCTTGTTTGCGATTTGTTTTCTTCCACCGAGCCGCATAATACACACTTTGAAGGAGGGTCGAGAATGCACACACTATTTCACCGCTTTCTCAACAATCTATCACAACGGCAACAGAAGAAAGCCCCGGTGTCGGAATATGCCGAAGAACTGTGCATCACGCCTAAATACTTGACGACCATTTGCCGCAAGATGAGTGGCAAGTCGGCAATGGCGTGGATATCGGAATATGTTACCGAAGACATGGTCTACTATCTTAGAAACACCGACTTGTCGGCTAAAGAGATAGCACATCATCTTGGCTTTGAGAATGTCTCATTTTTCGGGAAATTTGCAAAAAAACATTTAGGAGCTTCTCCGCAAGAATATCGACATTCCATTTCGCAAAAAATCATGGACTGAAATCTGTCAGTGTGTGGCTATTGGGCTTGTCATTACTTCAAAATGACCGCCGGCAATCCGCAGCGCAGCGTAGGTTGCCAGCGGTGAAGCGGCGAAGATGTAGCGGAGAGGACACCGCGAGCGCAGGGAGTGGTGTCCTTGCAGCCACATCGTCAGCCGCGTATTCGGAGCCTTGCGCCCTACAAGCGAATGAAGTTCGCATTGGTCAGGTCAAGAGGAAAAACGGGACACAGCGAGGTGGTCTCAGCGCAAGCCGAGACTGCCGAGTGCCAAGCACCATGTACTGCCGACGGGCAAGTGGCTACGCCCGATTCTCGCTCATAAGGCATAGCTCAAGCAAGCTTGGCTCTGCTCTTATTTCACTGTGAATGTGTCCGAACTCTTTGTGCAGGGAGCGTAGTCCATGCCCTGCGTGCCGTGCGAGGGCGCTTCCCCCCGCCAACGGCGGTTGACACGAGACATTAGTCTGATATATCTGCTCCTGTGTCCTGGGTGTCGGTCGCTCCCGTTCCGCCACAAAAAAAGCCGCATTGCTGCGGCTCTTGGTGTGGTGGGCGGTGCTGCTTACATACGGCGGAAAACGAAACCGCTATCGAAGTAGTAATCATCGATGAACAAATCACGTGCAAAGGCGGCATAATTGAAGTACGACTTCAAAAACTCGGGTGCGCCCTCCAGCATGCAGCAATCATCTACAAGCTGCTCGGCATATTCTTCTTCGCTCGACCACTTGCCGCAATAGGCTTCACGGAAATTGTCGAAAATGGTGCTATCATCACGGCTGCTGCCGAAGGCTGCCACGTGTTCGCAGCCTTGCGCCCTACAAGCGAATGCAGTTCGCAGTGTTAAGGTCAAGAGGAAAACGGGACACAGCGAGGTGGTCTCAGCGCGAGCCGAGACCGCCGAGCGACAAGTACCCTAAAAAGTGACACTTAGGCTGAAGGCACTCGGTGTCAACATTGATGACATATTTACGGGAGTGAACTTGCCGTTACCCTTTCTCGTGTTCCTGAAGACGGTATCCATAAATTCGTTAACAGGATCGACGAAAAATGCCACAAGATGTCCCAAGAATTGACTTCCCAGGAAATGATATCCGTTAGCAACAATGCTTCGCTTGATTTTATAGAATTGCTCACCTATTAGCGAACCAATAATGGGTGTGATTATCAAGTCTTGAATCGAAGGGTATTCCATGAAGGCCTCGATGCCGTATTCCCAGAACAGGCTGGAAATACCGAAGGAATATAATGCTGATTGCCAACTGTTGTACCCTTGTGAACGTGCACTCATGTAATAGGCTGCCCCGCCGTATGGGTGTAGAACAAAGTTAAACACCCAGTTGTCGTGATCCCATACTGCCCCTTTCTTGACGTGCATCCACCAGCGTTCGAAGAATGGTGTCTCACGCAGTTTGGTTTTGTTCCAGGCGGTGGCATTTTCGGGCAACAGTTCGAGCACTCCAAGTGCGGTCAATCCACCACCGAAGAGGGCTATCGTGTTCTGTGTCAGCCGTCGTTTGTTTGGGCAAGACAAAGATTTTGAATAAGGAAAGTCATAAATGTTCAAGGTGGATTTATCCAGTTGATTCATCAGGCAAGAATCCACTGTGATAGCTTCATTGTCGCATGGGTAGTATTCTGGGATAGCTGAGGTATCGGGATGAAAAACCGTGTCACGCTCTATCTTAATTGAATCACGTTCTACGCAACTGAAATTCACATCTTGTTCGGCTTGTGGAAGCAAAACAAGGAGGCACATGACGGTCAAATTCTTAAGCATGGCTAAAATCATTTATTGTGCAGTGGCCTGCCTGTATTTTAGTGCGTTGATTTGATAAGCGACAAAGGCATCGGTTCGACTGTCGAGTGCTTGCTGATAGAGCAGTTGAGCCTCAAGCAGGTCGCTCATTTTTGATATGCCGGCATTGTAGTAGTCGCGGTTGAGCCTGAGATTTTCCTTGGCTTGCTCAATGCTTCGTTCGGCTATAAGCAACTGCTGAAAAGCCTCTTTAACATCATTCCATGCACTTTGCATACGAATGGTGAGCAGTTCCGACTTTTCAGTCATCTGGTCAATAGCGTTTTGCCGCTGCAATTCATAGCGCTTGATAGCGTGCGAGCCTCCCCACCAACCGCTCAATGGAATAGACACGGTGGCAAACACCATAGCGAAAGCACGGTCATTGCCGAGCAAATTGTGGTAGTTATAACCGGCACCTACCGCCAATGTGGGCAGGTTTTGTCCTATGGCCATTTTTTTGTTGAGTTCGGCGGCTTCAATCTGCTTGTTGAGTAATTGGTACTCGGCGAGTGAAGTCAATGCCGCATCGGTGTCCACATAAGCCACAGGCTCGGCATAGATTGAATCGGGTGATACCACTCTGAAGGTTGTGTCGTTTAATCCGCAGTGCTGACTAAGCAACAGTTTGGCAATGGCACAACCATTATTCAATTTCAGCCGTTGACTCGCCAACTCATTCTGTCGCAACTGCACTTGCAACAAGTCGTTTCGCATCGCCACACCGGCACTCACCGCCGCATCCACATCCTTGTAAATGTCGGAGAGCAAAGTGTCGACGGCCTGCAATGTCAAGGTCTTTTGCTGCAGAGAGATTAGTTGCCAATAGTATTGTTCTGTTTTTAAGTCAACTTCATTCACGGTGAGTGCCAACTGCAATTTGCTCACGTCTTCGCCCACTTTGGCCAATCTGTTTCCATTAACGATTTGTCCGCCGGCAAATATAGGTTGCATAAGAGTCACTCCCGCGATGGTGCCGTTTTTCATCATGGAGATATTAATGGGGTTGCCGATTGTAGCCAGCAATTCGGCGGGTAATGTTGCCTCTAATGAGGGTAATAGCGATGAAGGCAGAATCTCTGTCGGATTCACGGTCATCGAAGCCATACCCTTGTTGGCGTTGAATGTCAAGCCTGTGGCACTGACCGAGGGGAAATATTTGGTGAATGTCTCGGCGCGTTGTTGCCCGGCGGCTTCGATGTTGCGCC
>CALDIF010000090.1 GCA_937901905.1 uncultured Porphyromonadaceae bacterium
GACACCGTGGGCATGGTGAATGAGAGTGAAGTCGGCTGAAAGCCGACCCATCTGCCCATGCCGTATATCGGCAGATGAGTCGCCCATCGGGCGACATTATATAGTGTGTGCTCCACCTACGGTCATCTATATGGTCCGACCTCCGGTCGATGAGATATAGCCTCCTACAGAGGCTGCGTGCGGTGTCGTCACGGACTGTCCGCAGGTTACGCCGCGCTCCACCCGACGGTTACCTATATTTCACCCTCACGGGCTATACCTTGAATTTACGAAATTTTACGAGAGACAGAGCGCCGTCACTAATCGTCCAACGATGCACCGCTACTCCAATAGGAGGTATCCAATGTCGCCTCAACGGCAGTCTCGATGTCGTCGGGGAGATTGCAGAAGAAGTCGATGCCCGTCCGCTGCTCCAACTCGTCGATGGTGATATACTCTGCCGACTGACGTTCGCTCGTCGAATTGTAGTGATAAGTCCAGATGCCCATCGCCTTATAGGTATCAGTACTCTTGTTATAAGCGAGGAATGCCATGTAGAAGTACTTGGGTACCGGCAGGCGGTTGTTGCACTGAACCGAGAGAAGCCCCGATGAGGTCGACCCGTTCAGTGTCACATCATCAATTGTGGCGGCCTTGACAATATACAACGTGTCGCACAAGTTAGCCCACGACCGCAACTTCTGCTCTATCGTGTTCCATTGTCCGCTATTGTGATTACTGTATTGAGGTTGCATATTACTCATGTAGAACGTCTGACTATTTTGCTCACTCGAACACAAACGGTCGGAACTGGGGCATAAATGTCCTCTTGAGAAACCGCTACCGCTATAGTCACTCGTAGTGGAACGCGTTGACGACGGCAACTCCGTATCGGCCTTGAATGCATCGTTGCGCGAGACATTTTGCGCGTTGTTGCCGGCGTGCATCTGATAGCAGGTCCACCGATTTGCTTTTTTGCTATTGTCCCACTCGAGGGCAAAGGTAACGCCGTAAGCCGTCGTTGACTTCTGCACCCACGACGTGGTGTTATCGTCGCTGATGTGAGGCACCTCAAGACGCCAGAAGCCCGCCGACTTGGGCGTGTAGGACATCGAGCCGTTATTCACAGTCCAATTGCTGCTGTGCCAATTGGCATTGACGTTGTTATCGCTGCCCGACGAACTGTAGGTGAACGTTGCCGAGGCGACACCGCTACTCACACCGTTCAACACCGCCATCGCCTGCAACGTACACGTCGCGCTGACGCTTACCGTCAGTCCCGACGAACCGGTACCGGCAAAATTGCTGCTGCTCGGCGTTGTGCCGTTGGTGGTATAATAAATTGTTGCACCGCTCGTGCTACACGTGATTGTCACAGTCGTTGCACTCGTGATTGTACCGCCATTGGGCGAAATCACAGGCGTGGAAACCGATGTGACACCACCGGTCAACGTGAGCGACTCCATCTGTGAGTACAACAAGTCGATACTCACCGTTGTTCCGTGAGGATAAATCTTTACACCCTCGCCGGTAGTGGTGCCGAAGTCCCCACCCACGTACCTCACACTGTCAACCTCGGTCGACGTTGACGACACGTCATAGGTGTAAACCGTGCCGTTCTTCATCGTGACAGTCAGCGTTTGTGCCGACAAGGTCATCACATTCACCGCAACCAACACGAGGATTGCTACCTTTGCTATGTTATTGATAATTGTCTTCATAGTCGTGTCCTCCTGCCGTTATCGATTAGTTTGTTTGATTACTTTCTTGCCGTCAACTATGTATATCCCGGGTGGCAACAGTTCCCAATCATCGGGCATTTTAACACCCATCATGTTGAAAGTGCCGGTACGCACCACATTCACCTCATCGGTGATGATGTCGTCAATGCCGGTAATCACCACACTCGTACCCGTGTCACCGAGGACAAGGTTCACTCCTTGATTGGCAGGCGAACTGATATATGCCCCTGTACCGTCAACACTATTGTTTTCGCTTGATGCCCAGCCCACACTGCCGGTGCTTGTAATCACCTTGTAGGTATGGTCAGATGTGCTCAGCGTCGTTGGCGAATATGTGCCCTGCAGGGTGTAGGTGTCACCGCTTGAGATAACCCGACGCGGAGCCGGATTTACCGTACCCGAAGCCACAACATTGTGGCTCACCGCCTGCGCTGCCGTGTTGCTCAATGTAACATTGTTAAGCACCATCGACGAGATGTCCTCGTCGGATTTCACCAAATAGGGTTTGCCCGCCTCGATTGAACTCACGGCGGTGAAAATCATGTTGCCGGCATCGTAGGTGGCACCACTCGTGCCGGTCACCGTGCCTTGCTCCAGACCTGTGTACTCCATCACCTCGCCGTCAAAGTCATCGATACCGAACGGCACGGTGAGCGGAGTCCACACGCCGGCAGTGAATGAGCGCTCGAGACGGACTGTAGTTCCGCTAATTGCGCCGGAGGGCGAACTGAAGTTCCTTGACGAGTCGACCACGTAGGTCAATACGGGTTCCTCGTTCTCACTGACGGGATACAGCACATCGCTGCCGCCGACGATAGCACTCACGTCGACAATAGCGCCCGTGTAAGGTGCCGCATATCCGGTCGTGGAGAACTTGTCGGTGAGTGACGGTTGGTTGCCGTCTATAGTGATGTCCTCAATAACGACCCAGTCGGCGAGGTTGGCTGCGAGGTCGCTCGTCGTGACATCAGTCTTGGGCAGTGTCTGTGCCTCGGTGATGGGGTCGGCAATGACAAGGAAGGCGGTCGTCGTGTTCTCCTCCACCTTGAACAATGGCATGCCGTTAGCATCTGTGCCGTATTCACCCGTTATCCAACCGGCAAGGTGTTGATTGTAAGCCAACGGACGATTGGGAGTGAGTCCTTGCATCAAGATAGCACCGGTATTGTCGCGCACATAGGCATCGGTGGTACCGGCCGTGGAGCCCGCCTCAACGTGGAGTACGCGAGCATTATAACTGTCGGACAAATGCAAGCGCACCACAGTGCCTGTAGCCACTGCCTTGAAGGCGGCAATACCCTCAACGGTAGTCACTGTACTCGTGCTGCCCGTGGTGGTGTAGGTGACTGTGATTGTATTGATTTTAATAGTGGCACCGGCAGTGAACGTAACGCTCGATGCACTACCTGTCCAAGTTCCCTCACTATACGCGCCCGATGACGGAGTGAGCGCACTGATGCTTGAGCCGGCAATCACTATTGACGTGATTGTACAGCCCTCGGACACTGCAAACGTCAGTTTACCACCGTCTTTATAAACGCGCAGGTCATAAGTGCTGTTGCTGTTCCACACGCGCGTAGGCGTTGTGCCGTCGCTCGAGGTCAATGACACTTGATTGACGGTATAGGTATTCCCGGCTATGCCCGTTCCTGCGCCTGAACTCGGCAGCGTAATTCCCAATGCATTCAATCCATCGGTCGTATTAAAGATATACGTTGCCGTCTCGGTTGACAAAGTCTGCTGAGCGAAAGTTGCGCTCACGGCAACGTCGTGGCCGGGCATTGAGAAGGTGTATTGATTACTGCTCACGCTACTCGTCACGTCGCTGCCGTCGACCGTCAACGTTGACAACTGATAGCCTGTGGTGGGCGTGACGGTAATGGTAACCGTCGCGCCCTCGGCAATACCGGACGTCGAGGTCGCACTCACGCTGCCGCCGGTCACCGTGCCGGTGCCCGTTATCGAGTAGGTCTCGACCCCAGTCCCGGCAGAAACTTCCTCTAACTTCACCTCGTCAAGGAAGAAACGAGAGTTGGATGCCGCATTTCCTTGCCATGTGATTGTCAGTGAGGAGGATGTAGCCTGAACGTAAACAGTATACACTGTCCAAGCACCTTTGACCAAGCTCTCAGAGGATATTGTAGTGGTGCAAGCAGCATCAGAGTATAACTTTCCGCCCGTTGCCGAAATGGGCAATGTCGTAGCCTCGCTACTACTGTTCCATGCAGCTGCTTTGAAAGTCAGTTTATAGGTGCTGCCGTCGGTGACCGTAATTGATGGCGTGGTTGCAACACCTTTCTTTGAGGTTGTGCCGAATTTGGCACATTGCGATGCGCCATTTGCATTCTCCACAGTCCAACCAGTGTTGTCCGCAGTCAGAGTTGATGATGCGATAGATCCACTCCATGCGTCATCGTTTCCACCGGTACCAGTTGTGTTATCCCACGACTCGTAGAAGATGTAAGAGGGTATATCCTCGAAGGCGAAGACCACCGTCACGGCCTGACCCGGCATCGTGAAAGTGTAGTCACTCTGATTAATCGTCACGCTCGACGGCGTGACGGTCGTGTTTGTCCAGTCGACTTGCTTGCCGCTTGGAATGGTCGGTGTCAGGGTCACCGTCTGCCCCTCATAGGCACTCGTGGGCGACGCGGTGCCATTGGTCACAGAAATCGAATAGGTCGGCAGGGCGGAGAACGTGGCGGATACAGTCACGTCGCTCGCCGGCATCGAGAATGTCGCGGTGTTGCCGCTGATGGCGGCCGTGGGTGCGGTAACTCCGCTCTCGGTCGGGGTGACGGTCACTGTTGCAAGCTGATAGCCCACCGACGGAGTAGCCGTCACGGTCACAGTGGCATTCTCGGCGATGCCCGAAGTCGGACTGACAGAAATCGAGCCGTTGCTCAACCCGGTCGCCGCCGTCGCGGTGTAAGTAGTGACAGGTGTGGTGCCACCGCCGGAAGCCTCGTAAGTAACGACAATAACGCCTCCCGTTACTGTGCCGCTAGTAAACTTAGCTGTTGAGAGAAGCTTAAAATACGTTATCTGAGAAGAAGCATCAAAAGCCCAAGTAAATGTATTATCACCAGAAAGAGTTCCTGATGTAGCACCACTAACACTTGTAACACTACCTTGTGAACTTGTTCCAGTTGCAGCATACATCTGATTTTGGAATTTATTAGTTCCACTAGCACTTTCACTAGCACTTTCAGTAAACTCAATCTTTGTGATATAACCAGGTATAGCACTAGTATTATAAATGTAAAAGTTGTCTGAAGCATCAGTTTTGTTTCCACGAACTTGGCCATTTCCTGGCGCATAATTGCAAGCAGTAAAACCAACGCCATCAATAGTGCTACTTGTTGCTTCTGTAATTATCCAATTACCAGTCCCATTAGCATAACCTGTCATGGTTATAGTAATGGTCTCGTCTGCCCGGCCGACGCCATAGGCGAGGATAAATACGATTAGAAATGAAAACAGTTTTCTCATTATGGTAGTTTTAAGTTTATGTTTAGTTCTAAAGGTTAAAGGCACTCAATTCCACCGAACGGTTAAGTTTTGAAAGATAAGCATAATTTTCTGTTCATCAACTATTTCTCCCTCATTTTAACCCTAAAATTCAGCGAAAACCCTCATATTCATTGCCAACCGCACGATTGTGTTCAAATCGGGAAAGGACGGTAGCAATAAAACACCTGCAAAAACCGATAATCCTTCTTTTACGTCTATTCTCCTCGTAAATCAGTAAAACCCTCGTAAATATCGCAAATTCACGGTATCGCCCACAAGGGCGAAATTCAGTTAACCGTCGGGTGGAGCGCAGCGCAACCTACTGATCGCAGACGACACCGCACGCAGCCTCGGGAGGAGGCTATATATCACCCATCACCGGGTGTTGGTGTAACTGTGGGATCAGAAATCGAGCAGACGCAAGCGACGACGCGCCTCGGGCATCTTGTATCGCGTGAAGTGCCACCACTCACGCGAGAACGTGCCGAAGCCGGCACCCGTCATCACACGACGCAATAACTCGCGATTGCGTCGTGCCTCGGCACTGATGAGCCCCCGACGCACGAGCGACGCCTCGGCTGTAATGTGCGCAGCCTCGTTAAACGTGTCGAATGGTGTACCCATATCCACGACCTCACCATTGAGGGTGAGACCTATGTCTACTGCCATACCGTAGTTGTGGGGACCGCCGCGATGAGGACGCGCAACGTAACGCTCGTTGGGTGTGCCCTTGACACAATTCCACATGATGCGTTGCACACTCAACGGACGTGCGGCATCATAGATAATGAAACCATAACCCTCGTCGACGCACTTCAACGCGGTGAGTGCGACAAGCAAGGAGCGTGCCGTCTCGGGTGTGAGATAGGCACGAGAGAGCGAACCGTACATTTCACGACCCACGAAATTGTCGGTCGTGGCATAACGCAAATCTACGGTGATTGCACTGTTCAATGCACCCACATCAACCAACCCGGCTTGCTCCATCAACTCGTTGAGCGAGGGTGACGATTGAGCGTGTGTTGCCATGAACATCATCACCGCCAAAATCGACACGAAATGACGCATCACTCAAACACTCCTTCGAACGACTCCTCACTCTCGGCACCACCACCGCCATCGCTGCTGCCGTTGTAGTGTCCCATCTCGCCCGCACACGGGTCAAAACCGTTGGGGAACTTGAATTTGAGGGCTTGGGAATAGGGCAACTGATTGTTGGAGTAAATCTCTTTCATGTAAAGTCCGAACATAGGTAGTGCCGCTGCCGCACCTTGACCGATTGCCATACTGTTGAAGTGGATATAACGCTCTTCACCGCCTACCCACACTCCGGTAACCAATTCGGGAGTAAAGCCCATGAACCACGCGTCACTGTTATAGTTGGTAGTACCGGTTTTGCCACCTATCTCGGCCGTCAAGCCGTACACCGAGCGCAAGCGGGCACCGGTACCGTGGTTAACCACATTCATGAGCATTGATAACATCTTGAGTTGGGTATCCTCGCTCATAATTTCCTTTTGGGCGCCGCTGAACTCGGCTATCACGTTACCGCGATTATCGGTGATGCGCGACACGTACACCGGCGCGACACGCATACCGCCGTTGGCGAAAGCCGAGTAGGCCGCCACCATCTCGCGCAGGCTCACCTCGCACGCGCCGAGGCTCAATGCCGGTGTCGCATCGAGTTTGCTCGTGATGCCGAACGAGTGCATCCACTCGGCGAGCAATTCGGGACGATACACCTCGTAACCCTGTTCTTGTATCCAGTTGGGCGACGTGCCCTCCATGAAGCCGGCACTGATGCTGTTGACCGAACTCGTCAAAGCCTGTAACAAGGTCATCGTGCCACCCACACCGCGTGGGTTCCACACGCTCGTGTACCAATGGATATCAGGCGAGCCACCCGGACGCACCGAGCATGGTGTCAAGCCGAACTCATTGATGGGATAGGAATACACAAACGGCTTGACAGTCGAGCCGATTTGACGGCGACCGGTCGCCACCATGTCGTACTTGAAGAAACGGAAATCGGGACCGCCCACATAGGCCTTCACGTAGCCGGTCACAGGATCCATCGACATCATGCCACAGCGCAGGAACGTCTTGATGTATAACAGGGAGTCGAGCGGAGACATCGTCGTCTCGACCTCTCCGTCGTAACTGAACACTTTCATGGGCACCTTGGTGTTAAAGTTTTCCATGATTTGTTCCCACGAGAGTCCCTGCTTGTTGAGGATGCGATAACGCTCGGTTCGCTTGATCGCGTTGCGAATGAGTGCTTGCTTGACCTTGGCGCTACACTCGGCCGTGTTGTTGGTGTAGGGGTTGCGCATTCCTCCGCGCTCACGAATAAAAGCCGGTTGCAATGTACCCGACATATGTTTGCGGACAGCATGCTCGGCAGCCTCTTGCATGCGCGAGTCTATCGTGGCATATATCTTGAGTCCGTCGGTATAGATGTCGTAGTGGCTGCCGTCGGACTTGGTATTCTTCAGACACCAGCCGTAGAGCGGATTGGTCGCCCACGCCACGCTGTCGTCAATAAAGGCTTGTTCGTTCCACGAGGCATAGTTCTTGCGCTTGGGTTCCTTGGCCGTCATCACACGACGCAACTCCTCACGGAAGTAAGGTGCCAAGCCGTCGTTGTGGTCTACCTTGTGATAACTGAGCACAAGCGGTAATTGCTTGAGCGAGTCGGCTTCGGCTTGTGTTATATATCCGCCCTTGACCATTTGGTCAAACACGACGTTGCGACGCCCTACGGTGCGCTCCTTGTGTCGCAGGGGATTGTAATACGACGGGTTCTTGCACATTCCCACCAAGGTTGCCGATTCCTGAATGTTGAGCATCGCCGGGTCTTTGCCGAAGTAAACAAATGCCGCCGTTTTGATACCCACGGCATTGTTCAAGAAGTCAAACTGGTTGAAGTACATCTGTACAATCTCGTCCTTGGTGTAATAACGCTCCAACTTGACAGCGATAACCCACTCTACGGGCTTTTGAATGGCACGCTCGAGCAAGCCGTTGCTCTCGGGCGAATATAACTGTTTTGCCAACTGTTGTGTAATGGTCGAGCCACCGCCGGCACTGCGTTGTCCCATGAGCACGGTCTTGACCATGGCACGACCGATAGCGCGCAAGTCAATGCCACTGTGGTCGTAAAAACGCGCGTCCTCGGTGGCGACAAGGGCTTGATGCAAGTAGGGCGATAACTGATCGAAATCAACGGCAACGCGATTGCCCTTGCTGCGATAATAGCGCCCCATCTCAACGCCATCGGTGGTGAACACGGTTGATGCGAACTTGTCGGTGGGGTTCTTGAGTTGGTCAATAGCCGGCATATAACCTATCACACCGGCATAGACGAGCACGAACAACAACACCACGGCAAGCACTGCGACACCGAATGCCCACCACATCCATTTCACTATTCGGGAAAAATTCAATTTCATATCGTGTTTAGTTATAAGCAATTCAAAAAAAACGGCTTCAAACTCAACCCTGTCAAGTGCAAGTAACTATAGTGCACGCACATTAAAAACTTTAATTAATACAGGTGTCTTGCGACAGTCGCATTGCCGCGTCCGCCACGCGTGGCATGGGCAAACAACCACCGTGTCACACGCGACACCCACCACCGCCAACACAGGTTGTTATCGTAGGTATCGCGCAGGGCGGCGTAAGAACGGGCACACAACGGCTTGGCGAGATCGCTGCGTCCCTCCAACTCGTACTGTGCCGCCAACATCATGCGCTTGAATTCAAGCAAACGCACCAGGCGCACACGTTGCTCGGGTTGCAGGTGCTCGTCAAGCATCACATTCAGGCGGGCGATGTCGATAACATGTTCCCACTGCCCGTGTTTGCTGTAGAAGTTCGTCCCGGTGACGCTTGCCGCGCCGCTGTCATGCACGGTGACACGGTTTTTCTTCAAGTAAACCACACGCGGCTGCAACAGCAACAAGCGTATACCCAGTTCCCAATCGTTCCACACCGGCACGCCGATGTTCCAACCGTCGGTACGCTCGAAGAACTCACGTCGCACCGCATATCGCTGGGTTGCCAGTTGCGAGTTGAGTATCTGGTAAGGCAAGAGAGCCTCGGCTGTCGGGGGTGTGTGAAACGGCAACGATGACGTTGAGCCGTCGCGTTGACGCAGTGTCGCGCGAGTGGACACGATGTCGGGTCGAAACTCGCTATCGTTGATAACCGTGGCATAGTCCTCGACAAGTCGCTTGTGCATCACGTCATCGCTGTCGAAGAACAACACCCAATCGCCCGTGGCAAGTTCGAAACCGCGATTGCGCGGTGCTCCCGCCGTGTGGTGGGGCGCACTCGTTACCACGATGTCCATGTCGTCGGCACGATGTTCGCTCGCCCACCGGTCGAGCACGGCACGCGTACCGTCGGTGCTGTCGTTATCCGCGAGCACCACTTGCAGGGGACGGAAAGTCTGCGCCGCAACACTGTCAAGCGTACGCTTGACAATCTCGGCACGATTATAAACGGGTATGACTACAGTGAACAGCATCGCCGTTAACGTTGCAGCGATTTTATTGCCCGTCCGATGTTATCGGCAATGTCACTCGCCGTCAAACCGTGTTGACCGTGTTCCTCGGCGGCAATATCGCCGGCAAGTCCGTGAATGTAAACGGCAAGCACCACGGCAGTGTCGGGTGCATAACCCTGGGCAAGGAACCCGGCAATAACACCGGTCAGCACATCACCGCTGCCGGCGGTCGCCATGCCCGGGTTTCCGCTGCCGTTGACGTACACCTTACCGCCCGGACGCACCACCATGGTGTTATAGCCCTTGAGCACAATAGTCACGTCGTAACGATGAGCCACTTCAATAGCCTTTTTGAGGCGATCCTCGTGAGTGACACTGTGCCCGAACAAACGGTCAAACTCGTTATTGCTGGGTGTGAGAATTGAACCCTTGGGAATACACTTGAGCAACTGCGGTCGCTTGGCAACGCAGTTGAGCGCGTCGGCATCAAGCACAAGACGGTGGTGACAACGCTTGATAAACTGCTCTAAAGCATCGAGCGTGTGTATCGTGGTGTTAAGCCCGGGACCGATAGCAATCGCATTATACTTACGCTTGAGTTCAATCGACGTGCACACCAATTTGTCGTTATCCGGCTCGACCAGAGCCTCGGGCACCGAAGTTTGCAATATCTCGTAGCCGCACAATGGCGCGTGAACCATCACCAAGCCGGCACCGGCACGCATGGCACCACGGGCGGCAAGGACAGCCGCACCCATCATGCCGTAACTGCCGGCGACCAAATAGGCCACGCCGTAGTCGTACTTACCCGTGAACGGGTCACGCAACTCGAAGTGACGCGCTGCATCGCGACGTTCGATAACAAAGAAGTCGCTCGTCTGCTCGGCCATCGCCTCTTTGCTCAACTCGAGATCCAACACAACGACCTCGCCGATTAATTCGGCATTCTCGGCAAACATGAAAGCCAATCGCTTGAACTGGTAGCACAACGTGAGGTTGGCATGCACGATGTGGCGATGCTCGTTGCCCATGTTCCACTCGCCGAACAGTCCACTGGGAACATCAAGCGAGACAACAAAAGCCTTGCTGTCATTAATCAACTGCACCAACGCTTTGTATCCGCCGGCGAGGGGGGCTGTAAGTCCCGAACCGAACAAGCCGTCGATGACAACATCGTCGGCAGTGAGTTCGGGGGGCATGAAAGTTTTTTCGATTTCAATAAACGTAGCGCCCTCGTACTGCAACAGACGCTCGCGATTGACCGAACACGGCGCGCTCAAGTGGGTATTGCGAGTGTTGAACAGGTAGGTAATGGGGCGATAACCCTGGTCGAGCAACAGGCGCGACACGGCGAGCGCGTCGGCACCGTTATTGCCGGGACCGGCAAAAACATATATTGACTTGGAGGGACGCCAACGTGCCATCACCTCGCTTGCCGCAGCCGATGCCTCGCGTTCGACGAGATCGAGCGTACTGATGCCCTCTGCCTCGATTGACTTTTCACCGATGCGACGAATTGATTCGGTTGTATATAGTTTCATTTATTCGAATTGAGTTTGTTCTACAAAAGTTTACAAAGTTAATGCATTTTATCGTGATAACGAAAGCAAAACCGAAAAAAGAAAAAAAATAATTTTTTAGGCTTAATAAATTTGATAGGAGTGGGAAAATTTCTAATTTTGCGCTTTATTTCCAACAACTATGGCAGACGTAACATTCAACGGACTCACATTCGAGCCGTATATCACAAAAGAGGAAATCCTGCAACAAATCAAGCGCGTAGCAGGGGAGATAAAGCGTGACCTCGCCGGCGAGACCAACCCGTTATTCTTGTGTGTACTCACCGGAGCGTTCATGTTCGCGGCAGACCTTTACCGCGAGTGTGACATCTACGACAGCGAGATTGCTTTCATTCGCTTCAAGAGTTACGAGGGCATGCAGAGTTCGGGTACGATACGCGAAGTGATGGGTCTTGACGAGGACATCAAGGATCGCACTGTTATCATCATCGAAGACATCGTTGACACCGGCGTGACAGCCGACCGCCTGCGCAAACGGCTTGAGGAGATGGGACCCAAGCAGGTGAAAATGGCGACCTTGCTGTTCAAGCCCGACAGCATCAAGCAAGGCAAGACTCCGGAATACGTTTGTTTCTCTATACCGTCGCGTTTCATCTTGGGCTACGGACTCGACCTTGACGGTCTCGCCCGCAATTTGCCCGAAATCTACGTGCTCAAGGAGCAGCAATAACACGCTCTCCATTAACTCACCATTACGACTATACCATTAAACCGAATATTGAAAAATGTTAAACATCGTTATCTTCGGCGCTCCGGGCTCGGGCAAGGGCACACAGAGCGACAAGTTGATTGAACACTACGGGTTGTTTCATATCAGCACGGGTGATGTGTTGCGCGACCACATTCGTCGTGGCACGGCACTTGGGGCAACTGCCAAACAATACATCGACGCGGGGCGTCTCATTCCCGACGAGTTGATGATAGATATTCTCGCCGATGTGCTTGACGACAACCGCGAGGCTACGGCAGCCGGTGTCATTTTCGACGGCTTTCCTCGCACGATAGCCCAAGCCGGGGCTTTGGAGAACATGCTCGCCGACCGCGGAACCGCCCTATCGACTGTCATAGGACTCGAAGTGGCAGAGGAAGAACTCATCGAGCGCATCTTAAATCGCGGACGCCTCACCGGACGCAGCGACGACACGCTCGAAACGGCTCGCAAGCGACTTGACGTTTATCACAATCAAACATCACCGCTGCGAAACTATTACAAGGAGCGCGGGTTGTACCATGCCGTGCAAGGCTCGGGGGGCATCGATGCCGTTGCCGAGCGCATCAGCCGTCACCTTGACGCAATCACTGCCGATGCTTGACGCGGCAGAACAAATACATGTAAACGACCGGCGCAAACAACCGGTCGTTTACATTTTCAATCCCGACAACGACCTCGCGCTCGCACACGAGGCGATGATGTCACGTCGGGGGCTGCCGCGTGCCGTGTACACCCCAAAACCGCGAGCCGAACAGTTGGCGCGGTCGCTCGCGCTGCTACCGGCATGGTATGCCGCCCCCGACAGTAGCGTGCTGGCTCCCGTCGGCAGTGATGTCGAAGGGTTGCAACAGTGGCTAAACCGACACCTTGACGGCATCACGGTGACAGACCGCGTGCCACGCGAACCCGCCACGCTGCGACCGTGGGGGTGGAGCAACACTTTGATTTCAAAATTATTATCGCAAGGCGCATCGCCGTTGAGCATACCGAGCAACACTCAACGATTGGCCCAACTGAGTAGCCGGCAACTCACCATGACCGTACACGAACGGCTCGCCGCCGCTCTCGGTCACACATTATGTCCCATGCCCACAGTATTGTCAAGCCTTGATGAGGTGAAACATTTTATCACGTCACATCAATCGGGCTGCTATTTCAAGAAACTGTGGAGCGGGAGCGGACGGGGTATTTACCACACGCGCGAGGCGAGCGCGACACGCGAGTTGCTGCAATGGACAGGTGGCGAGATTGCGCGTTGCGGAGCCGTGATGGGCGAGCCGACATTCGAACGCATCATGGATATGGCGGTGGAATTTGAATGTCGCGACGGCAAAGTCACTATTGCCGGCTATTCAATATTCCACGTCGACAGTCACGACCGGTGGCAAGGAAACATTGTTGACAAGAAAGATAATTTACACGAAAGAATTACTACCCGATACGGCGACTTCGACAAGGTTGTCGCGGCATTAAGCGGCATTATTGCCGATATTGTTCCGGTTGATTACAACGGGCATTTGGGCGTTGACATGCTGCTGTTTCGCGAGGGCGAGAACATCGGCATCGAC
Source organism: uncultured Porphyromonadaceae bacterium (assembly GCA_937901905.1). Taxonomy (GTDB): domain Bacteria; phylum Bacteroidota; class Bacteroidia; order Bacteroidales; family Muribaculaceae; genus Sodaliphilus. Next base: position 13,605 of record CALDIF010000090.1, read on the forward strand.
CCCTGTGTCGAGGTGAACATGAGATGCACCATGGGGCTTGTCGCCGCGATGTTGGGCGAGCGATGTAACCTGCACGGCAGGTTACATATCGTGCCACGCGAGGAAATAACCGCGAGCGACACGGCAGTCACGCCACCCGACAATCACTTTGTTGCCGTTGTGTCACCGTTGTAGCCTCAATGCGGGACAAATTTGCGTGAGCGAGTCAGATTTCTTATCTTTGCAACATGAAAACAAGGCTGATTATCATTTTGCTCACCGCAATAGCGTGGGCAGGAACATGGGCTCAGATGGCAGATCCCGTCCACTGGACTATGCGCACCGCCACAACGGACACCGAGGTTGAAGTGACGCTCACCGCCGTTATCGACAAGGATTGGCACATGTATGCCACCGACTTGCCTGCAGGCGGACCGCGTGCAATGGAGATAACGTGGGACACGACGGGGGCAAGCCCCAAGGGTTCACCTATTGTCTCCCCCACCCCACACACCGAGCACGACAACACATTCGACATGGACCTCGCCTGGTGGGAAAGCAAGATGACATGGAAACAACGCTTCACCGCCACCGGCAAGTACAGCATCAAGGCAAGCATCAATTATCAGGCTTGTAACGGTGTCAGTAACATGTGTGCCGCCCCCGCCACATTCACCGACGTCGCGACCGGCACCGTTGCCGCGCCAGTGACGGCGATGCCCGTCGACACTGCCATAATTGCCGACGCGACGATCAACGGTGACACCCTATCCGAAACCGGAACAGAGGCGACACTTGCCGACACATGGTCGCCCATAGCGACGGGAGCGACAACAAGTGATACCGCATCATCGTTGTGGTGGTTGTTTTGGACTTGCTTCGGCGGAGGACTGCTCGCGCTGCTCACGCCCTGTGTGTGGCCCATCATACCACTCACTGTGAGCATGTACCTCAAGCAATCGGGTAGCCGTCGGGCTGCGATAATCGGAGCCTTGAGTTATGGTGTGTCTATCGTTGTGATATACGTCACGCTCGGCTTGGTTGTGACTGCGGCATTCGGTGCCGACGCACTCAACGCCATCGCGACGAGTGCCGTTTGTAACGTGTTTTTCTTCTTGCTGTTGGTGGTGTTTGCTATCTCGTTCTTCGGAGCATTCGAGATTACACTACCCTCCTCGTGGAGCACCCGTCTTGACAAAGCAGCCGGAGGCACGACAGGACTACTGAGCAGTTTCTTGATGGCTTTCACGCTTGTAATTGTGTCTTTCTCCTGCACGGGACCTATTATCGGCACGCTGTTGGTGACAGCGGCGACCGGCGGCAATCGCCTTGCACCGGCAATAGGAATGCTGGGCTTCTCGCTCGCGCTCGCCCTGCCGTTCACGTTGTTTGCGTTATTCCCCTCGTGGCTGAAACAGTTGCCGCGCTCGGGGGGCTGGATGCAGACCGTAAGAATCACGCTCGGCTTCCTCGAGTTGGCATTCTCGCTCAAGTTCCTGAGCGTTGCCGACCTTGCCTACGGCTGGCACATCCTCGACCGCGAGGTGTTTATCGCCCTATGGATTGCGATATTCCTGATGTTGGGACTGTATCTGCTCGGGGTCTACCACTTTGAGAGCGAGGGCGACGGTCCGTGGAGCGGTATAGGGGTCACTCGCGCCATCGCCGGCATGGCATCGATAGCATTCGCGGCGTGGCTACTGCCGGGACTGTGGGGCGCACCGCTGCGCGGTGCGAGTGCTTTCGTCCCACCGTTGTACACTCAGGACTTTGTGCTTGCCGGTCAAGACACCCGGGAGAGCGTAATCAACGACTACGACCGTGCATTGGAGTTGTCGCGAGCCACGGGCAAACCGGTATTTATCGACTTCACCGGATACGGGTGTGTCAACTGTCGCAAGATGGAAGGTGCGGTACTCGAACGCGAGCCCGTCAAATCTATTCTCGAGCGCGACTTCATTACCGCTCGCCTTGTCGTTGACGACCGAAGCCCACTCAATGAGCCACGGCATGTGATTGAGGGTGGAGACACATTAACCCTCACCACGGCGGGTGCCTTGTGGAGTTACTTGCAACGCAGCAAATTCGGTGCAAATTCACAGCCCTACTACATTGTTGTGGACAGCGAGGGCAAGGTATTGAGCGGACCGCGTTTCTACGACGAGAACATCGACGCATTCGTTGATTTTTTGAACATCAGGAAATGAGACTTTGTCTATCGGTTTTCATCTTGTTACTGACGTTGCCGCTTTTCGCCACGACACACGGTTACGGCGAGAGTGACAACAGCAATGGTGCAGACACCGTGGCGAGTGTTGACACCGTGGCGAGTGCCGACACCGTGGCGAGTGCCGACACCGTGGCGAGTGTTGACACCGTGGCGAGTGCCGGCACCACCAGGCATCGCAACCGCATTGAGAGATGGCGCGATGACATCAGAGAGCGCATTCACAACAAGATAAACGAGCCCTACGACACAACACGCGATAACCGATATTGGTTCAGGTCGATGAAGCACGGCATAGTAAACTTCGACGACGAGAGCATGGGGTATCCTCGTTTCCTCAAGTGGAGTTGGAGGGTTTACAAGTGGGGTGACCGCGCGTTCAACTCCTACGACACAACCTACGTGGTGTCAACGGGGAAAAACTGGAAGTTCACCATCAAAAATAAGAACTGGATTGACCATTTCCTCGGCAAGAACGAGTTGGGCAGGATGTCGTTCACGAGTGGTGCCGCAAGCAACATCGGTGCGTACTTGTCGTTCATGGCTGTGTCGGTGGGCTATTCGCTCGATGTGGATCGCATCTTCGAAACCAAAGGCACCAGCGAGTTGCTGGAGTTTTCCTTCACCTGCGCGCGCTTCACCGCCGAGGCATATAAATTGACCAATACCGGCAAGATGCGCACACAAATCAAGTTGGCGAGCGAGAACGATTGGCGCGAAGGCGACAAGTTGAACGCATTGCAGCGCAGGTCATGGGGATTGAGTGCCTACTACTTCTTTAACTGCCACAAGTATGCCCGCGCTGCCGCTTACTGCTACTCCAAGTATCAACGGCGCAGTGCCGGCTCGGCTTTGGTCGGTTTCTCCATCACGGGGTATAAATTCACCATCAATCCCGACGATTTAACCGAAACGCAAGTCGCCACTTTAGCGACCCTGCAATTCAATCAAGTGAGATATACCGATTACTGCTTTAGTGGTGGCTACGCACACAACATCGTGTTACACCCCCGATGGTTGCTGAACTTGACTGGGGCTGCCGGTGTCGGTGTCAAACACATCTTCAGCGAGGAGACCACCCCGTCAAGCAACAAGTTTGCTGCTACCCTGCGAGGACGTTTGGCACTCACCTACAATCACAAAAAATATTTTGCCGGGCTGCAAGCCTACGGGAACATCGGTTTGTTCCTGGCGGGCGAAAGACGCTTTTCTTACACCATTGCCGATATTACCACAGTGTTCGGCATAAGGTTTTAAAGTCTTTTTCCTCTCGCGTAATTCTCGCACGTCTATTTGCGTCTATTCGCCCGTGAGTATAGAATGCGCCGAGTATATCGCCATCAAGCGGCGATAATGGTTTTCAATGCCAAACTTTGCCAAAGCTGCGGTCGAAATACTCGCGTTGTCCCAATCGCGCGCCATAGCACCCGATAACGCTTCACTCAACGATTTCACATCACCGGCAGTGAATGTAACACCCGACGTAACATCAATCAGTTCGGGTATGCCTCCGATGTGCGCACCCACCACCGGAGTACCGGCGCACAATGCCTCGATGACGCTGAGCGGATTGTTCTCATACCATACCGATGGAATGACCATACATCGCGCCGACATAACGTGCTTCACCGCTTCGACCGGTGTGCACTGTCCCGAAAATTCAATGTTGCGACACTTGCCGTACCGCTCACGATAGGTCTGCTCGAGCGCGCCGCCACCCACTACTTTCAAGTGAATATCGGGCATGCTCTTTACCGCATCGAGCAGCGTGTCGACCCCCTTCTCGTGAGACAAACGCCCCACATAGCAGCAATGAGAACCGCGTTGTACACTCGGCTTGCTCTCCTTGATGAGCGATGCTCGTTCCTCATCAATGAAGTTGTGCAACACGTACAGTTTATCAGCAGAGAACCCACCCTTGATCATCATCTCACGCATGAAATTACCGGGACAAACGAACGCATCGGTAACAGCCTCGAGCACTCTGCGGTTCCACCGCAGCGACTCGATGCGTGCCGCGATGCCGGCAACAAGCGAACCTTTCATACAACGCTCTTTCACCACGGCATTGGCATCGGTCAAGCAACGTTCGCAGGGCACGCCATTGAGTAGCATGGAGTAAGACGGACACACAAGCTTGTAGTCATGTAACGTCCACACGACACGACAACCTCGCTCGTGAGCCAAGCGAGCCACAACCGGCGACAAGTAACTGTGTATATTGTGCAAGTGCACCACATCGGGAGCGAAGTCGTTGAGCAAGCGCTCACAACACTCCACGACATCGCCGCGCCCCATCATGCGGTTGAACGCACGCCACATGGCGCTCACACCGCCGCCGAAACTCACTTCGGCAGGGAAATAGCGTTGCCACGACGACTCGATGTTGTCGGGATACCGCATAGCCATGACAGCCACGTCGTGACCACGGTCGCGGAGCATTTTCTCGGTGCCCGACATCACCACGCAGTCACCTCCACGGGGATAATAAAATTTATTTACTTGCAGTACACGCATCTTGCTGATAATTGCTACATTATTCACTTGGACAGTGAGGACTCGAACGGAGTGCGACCCTCGATTGAACGGCTCAAAGTGAGATCGTCGGTGTACTCCAACCCGCTACCCACGCTAACGCCACGCGCCAACACAGTGACCGAGACCTCGGCGACAGGCGACAACTTGCGATAGAGGTAAAAACCGGTTGTGTCACCCTCCATGGTCGCGCTTAAGGCAAGAATAACCTCACTCACGCCACCGTCTCGAACACGCGACACAAGGCTCTCTATCTCAAGGTCTTGCGGGCCGATGCCGTCCATGGGCGAAATCAATCCGCCCAACACGTGATAAACACCGCGATAACGCCCCGTGCGCTCCACAATCATCACGTCCTTGACGTTTTCCACAACCATCACCGTGCTGTGGTCGCGGCGAGGATTGGAACAGATAGGGCATACCTCACTCTCACTGATGTTGTGACACTCCCGACAATAACCTATCTCGCTGCGCAGTCGTGTCAACGCGCCGGCAAAGTCGGCAACCTCTTTCTCGGGACGCTTGAGCAGGTATAACACGAGTCTGAGGGCTGTTTTGCGCCCTATACCCGGCAATGTGGCAAACCCGTTTACCGCATTCTCCAATAATCGCGACTCAAATTCTTGTTCCATGAGTGCAAAGGTACAAAATTAAATCGGAAAATAGAGTAATCGGTCACGATTGAGATTAATCGGCAAAATCAAGCCGTTCCAACCGAGCCGGCGATGATGAGTTGTCTACACACAATAATAGGCAATTCACCTCGTTTTAAATAGTGATAAATAGAAGAGATTTAGATGAAAATCACATTCCTTGTACCGCCGGTGCTTGATGGCAGTCGGCAGCCTGCCGAACGCACGGCGGGTTGCACTCGTGTTGTCTATCTTGCCCCCAACATATATGAACTGACGGTTGCCGCCGTGCTCGAGCGCGACACCGCTCACACGGTGTGCTATCACGACTCGGTTTACAACAACGGGAGTCGCGAGGAGTTTATCGCCTTTCTCGCCGGTGACGACAGCGACATTTACTGCATTTGGACTGTCAATCTATCGATCGAAAACGACTTGATGGCGTTAGCGATGATACACGAGGCACGCAGTGATGCTCGAGTTATCATGATGGGTCCCGGCCCCACTTATTTTACCGACAAGTGTCTCATAGACGAACGCGACATTGTAGTCAGGGGAGAACCCGAAGCCACAGTGCTTGACGTGGTGAATGCCATCGCCGCCGGCGATGATTGGAAACACGTCACGGGCACATCGGTGCTCATTGACGGCAAGACGGTTAACAACGGTTTCCGCCCCCTCATTACCGACCTCGACGCGCTGCCCATGCCGGCAAGGCATCTCATCAAAGGGCAAGAGTATCACAATCCCAAACTCAAACGCAGCCCCTACACCACGATGGTCACGAGCCGTAACTGCCCGTATCATTGCATCTACTGTGTGCCCAGTTCGCTCACTTTTGCCCGCGAAATCGAGAACCGCAAGCACACCGGCGGTCGCAAACCGCGCATCTCGTTCCGCTCGGTTGAGAGCGTGGCTGCCGAGGTCGAGTCACTCGCAGCCGAGGGTTACCGCGCAATAGGCTTCATGGACGACAATTTCATCTGGGACGAGCAACGCACTCGCGGAATATGCGAGGTCATGAAACGCCACGGCATCGTTTGGGGGTGCCAAGCACGTGTCGATGCCATCACCGAGCCTATAGCGCGCTTGCTCGGCGAGAGTGGTTGCTTGTATGTTGACCTCGGAGTCGAGTCGTTTGATGACCGCATACTCGAATATGTCAAAAAAGGCATTACCGTTGCCGACATTTATCGCGCGGTGAACCTGTTGAAACAATACAAAGTGCCGGTGAAATTAAACATCTTGATAGGTTGCAGCCCACTTGAAACACGCGACACCGTCAAGCACACGCTCGCCGAAGCCAAGAAACTCAAGGTTGACCAAGTGATGTTCAACATCGTTTCTCCGTTCCCGGGCACCGAGTACTACGACCAAGCGATTGCCAATGGCTGGATTGACCGCTATGTACCCACCGATGTACAACGCGAGTCAATACTCAATCTGCCCCACTTGTCAAGCAAGGAAATGGAACAACTGCTATTCCGCAACAATGTGAGTTATTTCTTGTCGTGGCACTTCATCAGCACCCAGTTAGGGCGTTTTTCCAGTTGGAGTGAGTTCAAGTACGCGTTCAAGGCACTGAAAGTCAAACTATTCGGATGAAACTGTCGATAGTCATACTCACTTGTAACCAACGAGAACTCACCCGACAATGCCTCATGTCGCTGGGCGACGTGAGGCAACGCGACGACGTTGAAGTGATTGTGATTGACAACAACTCGGGCGACGACACGGTGCCGATGCTCGAAGCCGAGTTCCCCGAGGTGCATGTCATTGTCAATGACAGCAATCGTGGCGTTGCACCGGCACGCAATCAAGGGCTCGAGCAAGCCACGGGCGAACTTGTAATGCTGTTGGACAACGACACGATAGCCTCGGTCGAGGCTGTTGACGCTCTCGTTGCTTACATGGACACCCACCCCGATGTGGGGCTTGCCGGTTGCCGCCTCGTTGATGCCTACGGCAACACCCAAGACAGCGCCAAGCCATATCCCGGAATACGCTCAAAAATTCGCAATGTGTTGGGATTAAAGCCGTTGCAGACGCGACTCGCCGTTGACAACGATGGTGCCACCGAGCCCGAATACGTCATCGGAGCATGCCAAGTCATGCGCCACACCACTATCGAGCGAGTCGGTTTGCTTGATGAGGCGATATTCTACGGTCCCGAAGATGCCGACTACTGCCTGCGAGTGCGTGCTGCCGGCATGCGAGTCAAGTATCTCCCGTGGATCAGCATCACTCACCTGTGGCAACGAGCCACTACCCACAACCTGTTATCACCGCTGGCACGACGACACATTGCCGGCCTGTGGCATCTCTATCGCAAGCACCGGCGATGGCTATAGTTTTCATGAATCGCAATTGTCATATACGCAACCTCAATGTCTCCCAGGCGACCAACTTGACAACCTAAAATAATGCTGTTTAACTCGCTTTCTTTCATGTTGTTTCTGCCGATAGTGTTTTTCCTCTATTGGCAGACGGTCAAGAACCGACAGTCACGCAACGCGCTGATTGTAGCGGCGAGTTATGTATTCTACGGCATGTGGGATTGGCGTTTTCTCGGCTTGTTGATTATCACCACGTTGTGCAGTTATTATGCCGGAACAATAATCGGGCACAGCGTCCACAGTCGCACACGTCGCGCAACGCTATGGGCAAGCATCGCTATCAACTTGGGCATATTAGCAGTGTTCAAGTATTTCAACTTTTTTGCCGACAACATGAGCGAGTTACTCTCGCTCGTGGGGTATCACCCGGGGTGGGTCTCCCTTAACCTCGTGCTGCCGGTGGGCATCTCGTTTTACACTTTCCAAGCGATAGGCTACACCGTTGATGTGTATAATCATCGCATCAAGGCAACCCACGACATGCCGGCATACTTCGCGTTCGTGAGTTTCTTTCCGCAGTTGGTAGCCGGTCCCATCGAGCGTGCGGGTGACTTGTTGCCACAGTTTGAGCGCCAACGGAGCTTTGACTACGCCGGCGCGGTCGACGGAATGCGCCAAATGCTATGGGGCTTTTTCAAGAAAATGGTTGTCGCCGACAACTGCGCTGTCGTGGTTAATCAAGCGTGGGCACGTCATGACGACTCATCGGGCATCATGCTTGCGATTGCAGCGGTGATGTTTGCATTCCAGATTTACGGTGATTTCTCGGGATACAGTGACATCGCTGTCGGGTGTGCGCGACTGTTCGGAGTACGCCTCAGCCAAAACTTCAACTTTCCCTATTTCTCTCCCAACATCAGGGAATTCTGGAGACGTTGGCACATCTCACTGATGCGTTGGTTTACAACCTATGTGTATATCCCCATGGGGGGTAGTCGCGTGTCACAAGTCGCCACATTGCGCAACATCATGATAGTATTCACCCTGAGCGGGTTGTGGCACGGAGCGAACTGGACTTACGTGTTATGGGGAATGTACCACGGCATCTTGGTCATCATGTTCCGCCTTGTCAGTCCGACAATAAAAGCCACGGGACGATTATGGCGCGCTGTCGCAATCACGTTGACCTTCGTGTCGGTCACGGCAGGCTTGGTCATCTTTCGTGCTCCGTCACCGGGCGATGCGCTGTCGTTCCTGTCGGGTATTTTCACACAACCGTGGGCGGATAGTGAGCTCGTGCGAGCAAGCGCGTTGACACTCGCGCTCACCGTGAGTGTGGTGGCAATTACACTCATGATGACCTGCGAGTGGTATGCCATGAAACGCGATGCCGACCACGCGCTGCAAGTCAACGCCGGCACTGCATGTGTGTGGAACCGAACTTGGCTCAGAAGATTGACCTATGTTGCAATCGCAATGGCATGTTGCCTGTTGGCCGGGTCTCAGGCACAGTTTATTTACTTCCAGTTTTGAACACCATGAAACAATTTGTGACAAAACTGACTTTGTTCATCGTGGTAGTGGCGATTATCAACGCTATACTGCTCTTGATGGTGCCGGCTGACAGCAACAGTTACTACGCTGCCTACACCGACAAGATGTCACTGTTGGAGCGCACCCCATCGCCACGCGTGGTCATCATGGCAGGTAGCAGCAGTGCCTTCGGCGTGGACTCGAAGCGGTTGAGCGACACGCTTGGTATGCCGGTAGTCAACCTTGGAGTACACGGCGGTATAGGCATACGCTTCCCGATGACGCAATACATGGCGCAAATGCAACGCGGCGACATACTCGTTTTGTCACCCGAATATTGCAACTACTACGGTCTCGCCGACGGCGAAGCCGAGACGATGCCCCACTTCATCGCCACCAACGGGTTGTCCTTGTTAAAAGACATGAACCTCACGCAGTTAACACATGTGATTGCCGGCTTGCCCAAATTGGAGCGCGCCAACCTTGCCCGACTGCTGCGTTACCTTGTGGGTGGGTCACTCGAAACCGAGCCCACCGGCGAGGGATTTACCTATTGTCGCAGCGGATTTGACTCACTGGGCGATGAGGTCAGTCATCGCTCAATGCCGCGCCAAACGGCACAACCCGTCAACCCCGGGGTAAAAACCCTTGACACCGGGTTTGTCGATTGGCTCGCCGATGCCGTTGACACGTGCCGTAATCATGGAGTTACCGTACTGATGATACCGCCGGTGTGTCCTGAGGGGCATTTCAACCTCTCCTATGGTGAAGATATAAACCATGCCGTGGAGAGTGCCGGCATTGCCTACATCGTGTCGCCACAGTCCATGACGGTGGACGACAGTTGCTCTTTTAACGGCGGTTATCATGTCACGATGACAGGCATCAATTTTTACACCGACCGTCTCATCACTTTAATACAACCTTTTCTCAATAATTCAAGTTTTTAATGCACCAGACCATTGGAAACTTGAGTAAAGAATTTCGCAATATGCCTAAAGTATCAGTCATTGTACCTGTCTACAAAACCATGGCAACGTTACCGCGCACCCTTGACAGTCTGCTGCGACAAACGCTGACCGACTTTGAGGTCATCATCGTTGATGACGGCACTCCCGATAAAGCCGGTATTATAGCCGACGAGTATGCGGCTCGCGACCCTCGCTTTAAGGTATTTCATCAAGAGAACCGGGGCTTGGCAGAGGCTCGCAAAAGTGGGCAGAGGCTCGCCACCGGTGATTACCACATGCATCTTGACAGTGATGACACGCTCACCGACGATGCTTTGGAGGTGATGTATAACTTCTCCATACAACAAGAGACAGACTTGCTGTTCCCCGGCTTCAATCGTGTCATGCCCGACAGGACGACACCTATTGCGCCCTATCACAGCGACATTATCTTCAATAGCCGCCAAGCGATAGAGCGCATGCTTGACCAGAGTTTCGAGTATTACGGGGGCATGTGTTTCAGCCACCGGCGATTGTGGCAAGACCTCGACGCGATGTTTCCGCCGGCTGATGTCCGCCTGCCCAGTGAAGACATTATCACTAACTTCAGGCTTGCCTTATTAGCGTCGCGCATTGGTGCTATCCCGCACCCGGTGTATAACTATTACTATAACCCCAATTCACTGACCGCATTGGGAACGTTCTACACACAAGACCTCATTCACGCTTTTTTTGACGAGTTGGAACAGACTCTCGCTACGGCAGGGCTATCGGACGACCTGACACTCGCTTTGGACGAAATGAAGTTACATTATGTGGGCTTTTACGTCAAGGATGTCGACACGAGCGACCCGTGGGTTGCGCACCTTCGTGCCATTCCCAAGAGCAAATTGCGACTCAAGTACAAGGTGTTGCAATCACTGTTATGGAATAACACACTGCGTCGCACGCTTATTGCAGCCAACCGATACTTCAAGCGCATACTGAAAAAGTAAACTACTCAAACCCTTATTATGCAAGATTGGAAAGATTTATTGGGAGCGACATTCGGCATCACCCCCGACAGTCCCGAACAACAAGCCCTCGAAACAAACGCTGCCCCCCCTCGCGGTGACGCACTCACCCTGCAGGGGCGACGCCCCGTACACATCGTGTACGAGCGCAAAGGACGAGGCGGAAAACAAGCCACTATACTCACCGACTTTGTCGCCGATGATAACACCCTGCGAGAATTGGCGACTACGCTCAAGCACACGCTCGGTGTGGGAGGCAGTACTCGCGGAGGCGAAATTTTGCTGCAAGGCGATGTGCGCGAGCGAGTGCGCGACCTGCTTGCCGGCATGGGGTTCAACGTGAGGTAATTATTAAATACTCAAGTTTCTAAAGTTCTAAAACTTTATAAACTTGAAGTTTAGAGGTAAGAGTTTAGTGTTTAGAGAGAAAAAATTGTTCTGAATTTTCAAGATTTCACACAGATTAGCCCCTAAACTCTAACCTCTAAACTCTGACCTGTGAGCAAGTTAAAACTTGCGAAACTTGAATTAAATGTTGAAATCGCTACGACTTGGAGGAGCAACCACCACCCGGCAGGCGGACACGTAGTGACTGCACGCACTCTACATCAAATTCCACGCCGCCACGTGCGGTGAGTCAGGCAGTGAGGTCGCGTTTGCCCAGAATATGGCCAGATAGGTGAGTGCCAGAAACCAGGCCGTCAGGAAACCGTAGTCATATCCGAAGGTCTCCTTCGTGAAGGCATACACTCCGCCCGCGTCCGGGTAGCAGTTCATCATATAGTGATAATTCCGGGAGATGACCAGCATGCAGACCGCGCCGATCAACAGGCCCAGCACCACGCCAATGACCCCTCCAAAGATCGACAGAAGGAACGACTCGATGAGAAACTGCACCTGAATCTGCCAGGGCATGGCGCCAAGAGCCTTTTTGAGCCCTATCTCTGTCGTTCTCTCCGTCACTGTGGTCAGCATCATGTTCATGATACCGATTCCCCCCACTAGCAGGGCGATGGAAGCGATTCCGGCCAGCAGGGTGCTCATCATGGAAGTCATGGTGTTCATCGTTTCTTCCACCGTTTCCATGGAGGCGATGGTGTAGCAGTCTTCTTCGTAATCAAAAATCCCGTCCATGGCGGCTTCGATTTCCTGCTGGGCTTCCGCGGAGTCCGCGCCATCGACCAGATAGACCGTAAAAGAATTGACATCGTTGGAGTTGTTTACCTTCAGCGCCGTGGTGTAGGGAATCATCACCGCGGGCGAACCGCTGAAGATGGAAGCGATGCCCCCGCCGCTGTCCTCCTCGTACCGCCCGACGATAGTGAAAGGCAGGCCGGAAATCAACAGCGTTTCCCCGATGGGATTGACCCCCAGGAAAAAGGTATCCACGATCTCCTGGCTGATGACGCAGACATAGGAGTGATTGTCATCATCGATAAAGTTCAGCGATCGGCCCTGCAGGATCATCTCATCATTGATCTGGAAATAGTACGCGTTTCGGCCTGAGACACTGATGCCCGTGTTGACTTCCTTTCCATAGGAAACCCGACCGTTCAGGCTGACGCTTGGCACAACGCCGTCCACATGCTCCAGGGCGGCAATGGTAGCCAGATTTTCGGGCGTCATGCCCGTTTTCAGGTCGCTGCCGGATACGGTGACCGTCAGCGTGCCCACGCCCATATTCATAAAGGAGGAAGCAATGGTGCCGGATACGCCGGACACGGTCGTAATCAGCGTGATGACCGCCATGACGCCGATCATGATGCCCAGCAGGGTCAGGAAAGAGCGTACCTTGCTTCCCCAGATGTTATCCAGGGCCATAACTACGCTCTCCCGCAGCATCACGCTCCAGGATCTCAGTCGCTTCATCATGAGACACCCCCTTTTTCCAGGCTGCGGGTGTCACCTTCCGAGATGACGCCGTCAATGATATGCACTACCCGCCGGGCGTGGGAAGCGATATTCAGATCATGGGTGATCATGATGACCGTGCGGTGTTCCTCGTTCAGCGCCTGAAATAGCCCCATGATCTGCGCGCCGGTTTTCTGATCCAGCGCGCCGGTGGGTTCATCCGCCAGGAGGATGGCGGGGTTTCCCACCAGCGCCCGGGCGATGGCCACCCGCTGCTGCTGTCCCCCTGACAGCTGGTTGGGCAGGTGCTCCATACGGTCCCGCAAGCCCACCCGCTCCAGCATGGCTTCCGCCCGGGCCCGGCGTTCCTTCGGCCGGATGCCCGCGTAGATCAGGGGCAGTTCCACGTTTTTCCTGGCGGTCAGCCGGGGCAGCAGCTGGGAATTCTGAAATACGAATCCGATTTCTCGATTTCGCAGCTCCGCCAGCTCCCTTTCCGTCAGGTCGCCCACCTCGCTGCCCTGCAGGATGTACTCCCCGGCCGTGGGCGTATCCAGGCAGCCGATGATGTTCATCAGCGTGGTTTTTCCGCTGCCGGAGGGCCCCAGAATCGACAGGTAATCCCCCCGTTCCACGGTCAGCGAGACTTTTTTCAGCACATGAACGGATTCCCCCGCCAGCGGATAATCCTTATCGATATCTGTCATGCGGAAAAAGATTTCCTCGTTCATGATCAGTTCCCCCGTGAGCCGCCAGGCTGGGTGCCGTTATTATTGTTTCGGGTCATGCTGCCGCCACCGTTATTGTTGCGATTGTCCCAGTTATTGGTCTGTCGATTGACCTGTCGGTTTGTGAACAGGCCAGAGAACAAGCTGGCCAGGCCCGAGGCGGTTTCCTCCTTTTCGGCCACCCGGTAGATGGTTTCGCCTTCGCTGAGCCCGGAGCGGATCTCCACATAGTTCCCGTTGGAAACCCCCACGGTGACCGGCACCTCGGTCATCTCGCCTTCCGCCGTTTCCTTGTAAACAAAAGCTGTGTTATCCCGGGCGGTGCTCAGCGCTTCCATCTTCAGAATGATGACATCCGCGGCCTCCTCCAGCGGCACGGTGACCGTCGCCTGCATGCCGGGATAGATATTTTGGGTGCCGGAGGTGTCCACTTCCACCGTTGTGGTGTAATAGGCCACGTTATTTCCCGTATAGCTGATATAATCGATGGTCTGAATGACCGAATCATAGGAGGCTTCCGCGGAAGCCACCGTGATTCGGCAGGGCTGCCCCGTATAGACCGAAGCGATATCGCTTTCGCCCACCCGGATGGTCACCCGCATGCGGTCAAAATCCGCGATACTCAGCAGGCTTTCGCCGCTAAGAACCTCATCTCCCTGGGCAATATTCACCGCGTTGACCGTTCCAGCAAATTCCGCCTCCACGATGCCTTTCGAGCTGAGCCGGTAAAGCCGATCCCCCTTTTCCACATGATCGCCCACGCGGACGTATACCTCCCGGATTTTGCCATCCGACGCGGCGGTGTAGGTTTTGCTGTCAATCAGCTGCATGGTTCCGGAAAAGGATAGGGAATTGGAAATGCTTCCCCGGGTAGCGGTATAGGGCTCGTAGACAATCGTATAATCCGATTTCAGCTTGCTGTATCCCACATATCCCGCGGCGCTAAACACGACCAGAATCACAAAAATCCAGAGGATCCTCCGAATCCGCCGCCTTCTTTTTTTCTTCGCCTTCAGGGCTCCGGTTTCCGGCGTATTGCCCGTCCCCGGCCTTTCGATCTTTTCGTTTTCGGATTCCGTCATATTTCACCATCCTTCCTGTGCCTGCTTCTGAAAGCATTGCCCCATTATTTTCACAGTCTGCGCGCTTTACCTAAAATGAACTTAAAATGACATCAGGAAGCCTTGACGCACCTTCAGTGCGAGAAAACCGCGTTGAATGGTTTTAACGAGAATTCATATCAGAAAGCTTTGATTCAGCGCATTCCTAAAAGAGCACGCTCAGCGCCTGCATGACCGTGTCCACGCCCAGGATGTGGACGCTGTCAGGAACGTTCCTGATTCGGCGGGCATTTTCCTTTGGAACGACCAGGGTGGTAAAGCCCAGGCGGACGCATTCCGCCACCCGCCGATCGCACTGGGGAATGGGGCGAATTTCCCCCGCCAGGCCCACTTCGCCCATGACCGCCACCTCCGCTCCCACGGCCCGATCCTTCAGGCTGCTGGCCACCGCCACGCACAGGGCCAGGTCCGCCGCGGGCTCGCTGAGCTCCAGGCCGCCGGCCACGTTGATATATACATCCTGATTATAGCTGCGCTGGCCGGCCCGCTTTTCCAGCACAGCCAGCAGCATGGCCACCCGCCCGGTATCCGCGCCATTCACCGTGCGGCGGGGAGCATTCAGATAGCTCTGGGAGGTCAGGGCCTGGACGTCGCACAGCAGGGGGCGGCTGCCCTCCAGCCCACAGAAAACCGTGCTGCCGCTGGCCCCCTGGGCCCGGTGGCTCAGCAGCTCCTCGCTGGGGTTGAGCACCACCTGCATGCCCTGGCCGGTCATGCGGAAAACCCCCAACTCGTTCACGGAGCCGAAGCGGTTCTTCACCGCCCGCAGCAGGCGGTAATCCTGCTGCCGATCCCCCTCGAAATACAGCACCACATCCACCATATGCTCCAGCATCCGGGGCCCGGCGATAGCCCCGTCCTTGGTCACATGGCCCACCACAAACATGGCGGTGCCCGTCTCCTTGCATAGACGCATCAGCAGGCTGGTGCTCTCCCGAATCTGGGAGACGGAGCCGGGGGCGGAAGCCATTTCCGGCCGATACATAGTCTGAATGGAATCCACCACCGCCACCTCGGGCTGAACCTCCCGAAGTCGGGATTCCACCGCGTCCAGCGCGTTTTCCGCCAGGACGTAGAGGCCGGGGGTATCGATGCCCAGCCGGCGCGCCCGGAGCTTGATCTGGCGGGCGCTTTCCTCCCCGGAGATATAGAGCACCCGCTTGTTTTCCGCCGCCATATTGGCGCAGACCTGCAGCAGCAGGGTGCTTTTCCCGATACCGGGGTCGCCGCCGATGAGCATCAGGCCGCCTTCCACAATGCCTCCGCCCAGCACCCGATCCAGCTCGCTGATGCCGGTTGGGCTGCGCAGGGCGGTATCCTCCGGAATATCCCGCAGCAGCAGGGGCGCCGCGCCGGTACCAGGCCGCTGATTGGCGGCCAGCTTCGTTCCACCCGCCGCCGCCTTTTCCGGCAGGGCCGCAATGCTTTCCTCCAGGGTATTCCAGGCTCCGCACCCGGGGCAACGTCCCACCCACCGGGGCGCCTCATACCCGCACGCGGTGCAGGCGTAAATCGATTTCACCTTGGCCATCGCTGTCAAACCTCTTGCGCTCATTTTATATCAGCTGATAATGCTCCAGGGCCTTCAGGATGCCGTCGTTTTCCAGGGAGGCCGTCACATACTCCGCTTCGCGCTTCAGCGCCTCCATGCCGTTCCCCATGGCGATGCCGTGGCCCACGGCCTGAATCATTTCCATGTCGTTCATGCCGTCCCCGAAGGCATACAGATCCTCCCGCGGCGCGCCAAAATAGTCCGCCACGAATCGGAGGCCGGTGGCTTTGGTATTGCCCCGGGGCACCAGCTCCAACACGGTGGGAATATGATAGATGGTATCGAAGATGTCCGCCAGGGCCCGGGAGGCCGCCTCCGCCTTTTCCGCTTGATCAAAAGACGCCAGGTATTTGGTGACCCGGTCCGCCGGCGTCAGGCTTTCCAGCGGCCGGCCCCGGCCGCCCAGCCCCCGCCGGAAGGATTCCTTGACCGTGTCATCCCACAGCCTTTCCTCGTCGTACCACTGGTAGTCCGGTCCCTCGGCGATGATCATGGCTCCCGCTTCTTCCAGCACCGCCATGCTCCGCTTCAGCTCTTCGGAGGTAATCCACTTCTCCCGCATCAGCTGTCCCCCGATCCAGATATACCACCCGCAGGCGGCCACGACCCCGTCGAATCCCAGCGCGTCCAGGGAATCATAATGCAGGTAGGAAGGCACCCGCCCGGTATTGATAAAAGCCTGATGCCCGTTTTCCCGCAGCCGCCGGATGCCCTCCGCCGCGCTGGCGGGAATCCGCTGCTGCCTGTCCCACAATGTGCCGTCAATATCGAAAAAAACAAGTTTCCCGCTCATATTCTCTTCATCTCCATGTAGAATCGCTTTTCTTCCGCTTCTCCCATGGAAAAGGTCTTCCGGGGCAATACGCCCAGGGTCTTCACATCCTCAAAGAAGCTGCGCTTATCGATCTCCGGCAGCAGGAAACCCACGCATCCTTTCCTGCCGGCCAACGCCCGCAGCGTGTTCTCCCCGTGGATGTAGTCGATCTCCGTCTCCGGGTGCGCCCCCAGCCACGCGTCCAGGAATTTCTGAATGGTCTCGCAGGGTATCCGCCCTTCCGGATTCCTTACCACGATTTTTCTTTCCCCGCCGGGATACACGAGGAGGAACGCGTGTCCTTCCCCCGCCGAATCCAGGGTCATGCCCCGCGCCGCCGCGTATGCCTGCCAGTCCTCGATCAGCCGCTCCGCCTCCGCCCCCGTCAGCACCCGGTGGATGGGCTCAAACAGCAGGGCCTCCGCGTGAATGTTTTCGATTTCGCACAGGGCGAACCGGGCGGGATGATGCGCCCGTTCCTCCGCGGTCAGCCCCTCCCGAATTTCGTTCCAATAGGCCTTGGCCGTAGCCAGGGAATGGTTGCCGTCCCCCACCGCCAGCAGCATGGGATGCGGCCCCAGCTTTTCCCGAAGCCGGGTCAGGGCCTCGTCCACCGCCCGCAGGTCGGTCTCCTCCTCCACGGCCCAGCCTGCCAGGTGCCCGCCCCCCATCATCAAGTCGAAGTCATACAGCTTCCGCAGCGCGTCCTTCTTCTCCAGCAGGGGCTCCAACACCGTCCGATCCGGGTCATCCATCAGAATCAGGATATGGGTCAGCTCCACGGGTGCCCCCCGGCGAATTGTCAGCCTCGCCGGCAGCCGGGCGGCGATGGTCTGCTCCGTGGGGCGCACCAGGGGTAGGGTTCCGGCGGCATAGTCATAATCCTCCAGATCCACCGCGCATACCAGCCCCGGCCGGACGCCGGAGGCCGTGGTCCGCTCGCACAGGACAAATCCGTGCCGGACTGCCGGCTCCAGCAGCCCCTCCGCCAGGGCTTTCGCCATGGCGGCGTGAATTTTCGGCACCCGCGTCCCGCTGTCCTTCAGGTCGCATTCTGGCAGCATCAAGTTCAGGGTGGAGGGCCGATTTCCCACGATTTCCGCCACCTTCCGCCAGTATTCCGGCTGGGAGGTGTACTGATCACAGGCCACGCAGGCCCAGGTTTCCGGCGCCACATCCTGCCGGGGAAGCAGGATTTCCGCCGGACGGATGGCATTTAACTCAAACATATTTCTGTTCCTTTCTGTCAGGACCGGCCGCGCTTTCCGTCTCACAGGGATCCTCTTTCATGGCTTACAGCTCAAAGGTCACCCGCACCGCCCGGGCGATGAAGCCGATGTCGCTGATGTCGACGGTTTCCGCCTCGTGCTCCCGATCGTAGCTCTGCAGCAGCACGCGCCGGTCATCCAGGACCTTGATCTTCCGCAGGCAGCGGTGCTGGTTGTAGTTCATCAGCATGATGGCCCCGTCCACCGGGCTCTGGGCCGGCACCATCAGCGCCACGTCCCCCCGGCTGACGCGGTAACCCCGCATGCTGTCATCCGGCGCCAAATAAAAGAACACCTTATCCGGATTGGCCCCGGCGATGCGCCCGTTTTCCACCGGCACCAGCTCGTGGCGTACCGGCTTCATCACCGCGTTCATGACCGGCACCCGCTTCAGCACGCTCTGGAGGGCGTCGAGCCAGACGCTGCCGGCCACGCTTTCATCCTTCTCCTCGGATTCCGCCACCTTTTCCGCTTCCTTCGGCTTCGGTTTGGCCGCGGGCACCATTCGGGGCTGCACCTGAACCAGGTCCACCGTGGAGGCGATATCGTCCAGGGTGAATTCCGCCTCGTTCTGCTGCTTCAGGCCGATGGTCTTCAGAATCCGACGGGCCTGGTCATCCGCGATGATGCGGGTTCCCGCCTCCACCGCCATCAGGTAGCTTTCGCTGACACCGCATTTTTTGGCCACCTGCTTGGGTGTCAGGTGCTGCCGAATTCGTTCCGTTCTGATTAAATCCCCTAATCTGCTCACAGGTATGCTCCTCTCGCTCCCGGTCCCAGGTTTCGATTGACCGGATGATCCGCTATTTCCCCGTTTTTGGCTCCCGCCGGACGCGTTTCGGTCAGGCGGGCGCCGCCCCGCCGAAATCCCGAATGAATTCCTCCTCCGTCAAAATGGGAATCCCCAGCTCCGCGGCTTTTCGGTTCTTGGAGGAACCGGAAGTGGCGTCGTTGTTCACCAGGAAGTCCGTCTTTTTCGACACGCTGCCCGCCACCCGGCCGCCCTGGCTTTCCACGTAGGCCTTGAAGGCGTCCCGGTTGGTAAAAATACGCACCTCTCCGGTAATGACAAAGGTCTTCCCCTCGCACGCGCCGCCCCCGGCGTTCCGGGGCGTCACGTTCCGCACCTCCAAGAGGGTCAGCAGTTCCAGGAACACCGCCCGGTTATTCTCCTTCCCGAACCACTCACGGATGGCGCCAGCCCGCTCGCCGCCGATGCCGTCCACCTGGGCGAAGTCCTCCCCGGCCCTCAGCCGGTCCAGAAAGCCCGGCCAGCCATAGGCCGCGATCAAGCGCTTCGCCGCGTCCGGCCCGATTTGGGGAATGCAAAGGGCGTTGAGGAACCGTACCGGATCCACGTCCCGCCGGGCCCGTTCCACTGCGGCAATCAGATGATCCGCGCTTTTCTGGCCGAAGCCCGGTAGAAGAACGATGCTTTCCCGATGCTCCTCCAGCCGGAACAGATCCGAGAAATCACGGATCAGCCCCGCCGCCACGAAGTCCCGCAGGCCCTCGATGGACAGCCCGTCAATATCCATGCCGTGCTTGCTGACGAAACGCTGAAATTTCTTCAGATGCTTGGCCGGACAATCCGGCCCGGCGCATTTCAGCAGCCTTGTACCGGTCCGGCTGACGAAGACCTCCGCCTTCTCCCCGCAGACCGGACACACCGAGGGAATGTCATATGTGCCTTCCCGCTCCTTCACCCGGATCACCTTGGGGATGATCTTGTTGGCCTTGATCACCTCCATGACCGTCTTCCGGTTTTCCCCGATGCCCAGGCGGTCCATCTCGCTCAGATTCACCAGGGATGCCCGGGATACGGTGGTACCCTCCAGCTTCACCGGATCGAAAACCGCCACCGGGGTAATCACCGAGGCGCCGCAGGACCATTCCACATGGTCCAGCACCGTGGTCTCCGGCTGGTCCGCCCATTTGAAGGCCAGGCCGGCCCGGGTGGCGTGATGCCCTGTCACGCTACCGCCTTCGGCGTACACCGTGTCGTCATAGACCAGTACCAGCCCGTCCACCGGCAGGGGCATGCCACCAGTCTCCACGGTCTCTGTCCACCGGGACACCGCCTCGCCCAGGGTTTCCGCCGTCACGGCCTCCCGATCCACCACCGCGAATCCCATTTCCGCCAGCCAGTCCATCCGCCGGCCCCAGGAGACCATCTCCCGGTCCGTATGCACCAGGGTAAAGGCATAAAAGCCCACCCGCCTGGCCCTGACCTCCGATAGATGTTTCGCGTCCAGGGCCAGGGTGCCGGAGGCCAAATTCCGGGGATTGGCGTAGGCTTCCTCCCCTTCCTCCAGGGAGGCGTTGATCTCCTCAAAATCCGGGTAGGAAATCACCGCTTCCCCCCGGACGACCAGATGCCCGGTTTCCGGAATGGTCAGGGGGAATCCGCCGATCACTTCCTTCATGTAGGTGATGTTGGTGCCCACAGCCCCGTCCCCCCGGGTCAGGATGCGCGTCAGGCTCCCTCCGTCGTAGGTCAGCACCAGGGTCAGCCCGTCCAGCTTCCAGCTGAGCCAGGCCTCTCGCTCTCCCGCCCAGGCCGCCAGCTCCGCCACGGATTTGGTTTTGGCCAGGCTCAGGGCCGGGTATTCATGGGCTTCCTTTTCCCCGCCGGCCTCCTCCCCGGGAGCGCTGACCCGATGGGTGGGGCTCTCCGGCAAAATCACGCCGGTCTCCGCCTCCAGCCGGGCCAGCTCGTCAAATCCGGCGTCCCATTCATAGTCGGTCATGATTTCATCCAGACCGCCATAGTAAGCCGCCGAGGCGGCGTTCAACGCGGCAGCCAGGGCCCGCATCCGTTCCATCTTCTGTTCTTCGTTCATGCCTGTTTCCTTCTGATTCATCCGGATTTCCGTTCGCTCCGCGGGCGAGAATCCGGCATTTTTTTACTTGGCCTCCGCCCAGTTCTTCCCCGTGTGCACCTCCGCCACCAGGGGAACCTGCAGCGTCACTGCGCCTTCCATGGCCTCCCGCAACAGTTCGGACGCCGCTTCCACTTCCTCCGGCGGGCATTCTAACAGCAGCTCATCGTGCACCTGCAGGATCATCCGGCTCTTCAGCCCGCTTTCCCGCAGGGCCCGATCCGCCCGGACCATGGCCAGCTTCATGATGTCCGCCGCCGTCCCCTGGATCGGCGTATTCATGGCCACCCGCTTTCCGAATTCCCGGATCGGGGCTTTGGGGCTGGCCAGCTCCGGCAGATATCGCCTTCGGCCCATCAGAGTCTCGGTATATCCCTTTTCCTTGCCCTCTCGGGCAGCCCCGTCCATGAAGCGCTTCACCCCGGGATATTTCTCAAAATATTTTTCGATGAATTCCTGGGCCTCCCGGCGGCTGACGCCGGTGTTCCGGCTCAGGCCAAAGCCGCTGATCCCGTAAATCAGGCCGAAGTTCACCGCCTTGGCCCGACTCCGCAGCTCCGGGGTGACCCATTCCGGCGGCACGTCGAAGATTTCGCTGGCCGTCCGGGCGTGAATATCCTCTCCGTTCCGGAAGGCCGCTATCAGGGCCGGATCCCCGGAAAAATGGGCCATCAGCCGCAGCTCGATCTGGCTGTAGTCCGCGTCCAGGAGCACCCACCCCTCCCGGGGAAGGAAAGCCCGGCGAATTTCCCGGCCTTCCTCCGTGCGCACGGGAATGTTCTGCAGATTGGGATTGGCGGAGCTGAGCCGCCCGGTGGCGGTTCCCACCTGATCGAAGGAGGTGTGGATTCGGCCCTGCCGATCCGCCAGGGGAATCAGTCCCTCCACATAGGTGCTGTTCAGCTTGGTCAGCTGCCTGTACCGAAGCAGGGGCTCTATGATCTCCGGCGCCTCGAACCGCAACCCCTCCAGCACTTCCGCTGAGGTGGAGTATCCCTTGCTCGTCTTCTTGCCGTGGGTCAGACCCATCTTTTCAAACAGCACATCCCCCAGCTGTTGGGTGCTGTTCAGATTAAATTCGTCGCCGCCGGTGGCCTGGATGACCTCCTTCCGCCGCTGCTCGATTTCCGTCCGGTATTGGCTTCCCAACTTTGCCAGAAAGTCCGTGTCCACGGCGCAGCCTTCGCGCTCCATGCGGAATAGGGCCAGGCTCAGGGGCATTTCCACACGCTCCATCAGGGAGATCATGCCTTCCCGCTTCACCTCGGCCCGCTGCCATGCCGCCAGGGAAGCCAGGCTGCCCGCATCCATCGGCCAGTCCCCCGGCAGCAGGTCCCTCAGTTCATAGCTTTTCTCCTGAGGATTCAGCAGATAGGCTCCCAGCATGGTATCCCACCCGAAACTTTCCGGCCCCTTCAGGTGATAGGTATCCATCCTGTGCAGCAGGGCTTTGCCGTGATGAACCACCGCGTTGCCCTTTTCCAGCTCCGCCGCCAGGGCACCCAGCGCTTCCCCGGGATCCATGCCCGGCATCAGCAGATCCCCGCCCAGGGGAATCCGGGCCAAGGCGCCCGACTCCCGGGCCAGGGAAATTTCGTCCGTTCCCACCGCCAGGCACAGGGGATCCTCCCCGGATACCCGCAGCCAGCCTTCCACCTCCTCCGGGGTACAGAGCACGTTCGCTTCCCGAAAGTTCAGCCGCTTCAGGGGCGCACGTTCCTCCGTCCAAACCTTCAACGGGGCGGCCTCCTCCTTTTTCGCGGTTTCCTCCGCCACCGGAACGGCTCCCTTCCCGCCGTTCAGCCGGCGGATGATGGTGTTCAGCTTTAGTCTTTTCAGCGCGGGAATTCCCCGCTCCGCCTCCGGCACTTGGCAGCCCTCCAGGGAGAATGCCACCGGCGCGTCCCGATGGATGGTCGCCAGCTGCTTACAGAAGCGGGCCTGATCCGCCCAGGTGACCAGCTTTTCCCCCAGCTTGCCCTTGACCTCGCCGGCGTGGGCCAGCACGTTTTCCAGCGTGCCGTATTCCGCCAGCAGCTTCACCGCCGTTTTATCCCCCACGCCGGGGATGCCGGGAATATTATCGCTCGAATCCCCGGCCAGCCCCTTCCAGTCCGTCACCTGCTCCGGGCCGAAGCCGTATTCCTCCCGTACCTTTTCCGGGGTAAAGAGGATGGTTTCGGAAATGCCTTTCCGGGTAAACATCAGGGTGGTTTCCTCATCCACCAGCTGCAGCGCGTCCCGGTCCCCGGTCAGCAGCAGCGGGGTCACCCCCGCGTCCCGGCCCTTCAGGCTCAGGGTTCCCAGCAGGTCGTCCGCCTCCCAGCCAGCCAACGAATACCGGCAAATGCCCATTTCTTCCAGCAGGCCCGGCAATGTCCGCAGCTGCTGCTTCAGCTCCTCCGGGGCGGCGGCGCGACCCGCCTTGTATTCCGCGTATATTTCGTGGCGGAAGGTAGGCCCATGCTCATCAAAGCAGACCGCCAGGTATTTGGCCCCGGACTCCTGCAGGGCTTTCAGCAGCATATTCAGAAAACCGAAAATGGCGTTGGTATATACCCCATCCGCATCCATCAGGGGTATGGCGTGGAATGCCCGGTGCACCAGGCTGTTTCCATCCACAATAAGAAATACATCCTTCATCCAATTCCTCCCGCGGCCGTCTTTCGCCGCTGAATCATCAATTGCCTACCCCCCGGCCGCCCTTCGGGCGGCGGGAGGTAAAAAGGATCTTCATCCAATTCCTCCCGCGGCGGTCCTGTGCCTCCGCAAAAAAAACCCTCATTATTATACTTTTCTGTTCTTTTTCTGTCCACCTTTTCAAATTTGGAATTTGATGGTATAATGACCTTTACCTGCACGATGTTAGGAAGGATGCCCGTGGCTTTAAAGATTGGCGCAGTTTCGCTGGGATGCAATAAAAATCTGGTGGATACCGAATCCGCCCTGGGTCTTTTGCGGGACCGCGGATATCAGTTTACTCCCGACCCCGCCCAGGCGGACGTATTGCTGGTCAATACCTGCGGTTTTATCGAGTCCGCCCGGGAGGAATCCATCAACACCATCCTGGAAATGGCCGAGTATAAGAAAACCGGCCGCTGTCGGGTGCTGGCCGTCACAGGCTGCCTGGCCCAACGCTATGAGCAGGATCTCCTTCGGGAAATTCCGGAAATTGACCTGCTGCTCGGCGTCAATCAGTACGCCACCCTGGGAGACCGTCTGGATCAGGCCCTGAAAGGCGACCGGGTACATTCCTGCGCCGATAATTTCAGCTATTTCGAGCAGGACCGGGTGCTGACCACCCCTTTCTATTCCGCCTATACCCGCATTGGTGAAGGCTGCTCCAACCGGTGCACCTTCTGTTCCATTCCCCTGATTCGGGGACCCTACCGCAGCCGACCGGAGGAAGCCATCCTGGGCGAAATCCGCGCGCTGGCCGCCCGGGGCGTTCGGGAACATATCCTGGTGGCCCAGGACACCACCCGCTTTGGCACCGATGGCGGCGGGCATACCCGGCTCCCCGCCCTCATGCGGCAGGCCGCTGAAATTCCGGGGGTGGACTGGCTGCGAGTCCTCTACTGCTATCCGGACGAAACTAATGAGGAGCTGCTGGATCTGCTTTCCGACCACCCGCGCATCTGCCCCTACCTGGATATTCCGATTCAGCATATCCATTCCACCATTCTCCGTCGGATGCACCGCCTGGGCACCCGGGAGGATATTCTCCGCTGTGTCCGGGGCGCTAAATCCCGGGGGCTGACCGTGCGCACCACCCTGATCGTGGGCTTTCCCGGGGAAACGGAGGAACAGTTCCAGGAACTGCTGGATTTCGTTGCCGAGACGGAGTTCGATCGCCTGGGCGCCTTTACGTATTCTCCAGAGGAGGGCACCCCCGCCGCCAGAATGCCGGATCAGGTACCGGAGGAGGTCAAACAGGAGCGGCTGGACCGGCTCATGACCCTGCAGCAGGGGATCAGCCTAAAGCGGAATCAGGCCCGGGTGGGCACCACGGAACAGGTGCTGGTCACGGATGTGAATGGGGAAGGTTTCTGTCTGGGCCGAAGCGCTCGGGAAGCGCCGGAAATTGACGGTGAAATTCTGTTTTCTCCCGGAAAAACACGGCCGGAGGTGGGTTCCTTCCTTCCGGTGCGGATCACCCGGGCTGAACCTTACGATTTGTATGGAGAAGCTTTATGAATCTTCCCAATAAGCTGAGTATCCTGCGGGTGCTGTGCGTTCCCGCCATCACCGCGCTGCTGTGCTTTTCTCCAGCATGGTGCCGGTGGGCCGCTTTCGCTCTGTTTATTCTGGGCAGCCTGACGGATTATCTGGATGGGCACCTGGCCAGGAAAAATAACTGGATTACCGATTTTGGCAAGTTCATCGATCCGGTGGCGGATAAACTGCTGGTGCTTTCCACCCTGATCATGCTGTCGGAGCGAGGGCTGTTTCCGGCCTGGATGAACGTGCTGCTGCTGACCCGGGAACTCAGCGTGGACGGGCTCCGCCTCATTGCCGGCACCAAGGGCCATGTTATTGCCGCCGGCCCCCTGGGCAAGATCAAAACCTTCAGCCAGATGATTTTCGTCCTGTTCCTGATGATCACCTGGCAACCCGCTTTCTCCACCTGGTACGGCACGGTTTTCGCCCTCTGGATCGCCGGCATCACCCTGTTCAGCGGTATCGATTATTTTCGCCGAAACCTGGACGTGTTCCGTGAATAACCCGGCTTTTCCACAGAATGCTTTTCCACAGCCTGTGAAGTCTGTGAAATCTGTGGATGATTTTTGAAAGTTCGCCTGATTTTTCCCCCCTCCCTCCCGATTCTGTTTCCTCCCAGAAGTCCCTTTAAGGTCATTTTTCCTTTTTCCTGTGGAAATGATCCTTTTTTTCCACATTTTTCTCCCCAGGCATTTGTCCTGCTATCAGTGGCTGAATGGCGGTTTTCCACCCTTTCCACAGGCCCGACGACGACTACGATATATATTTATATATCATGATTCCAAGACAGCTCCGCCTCCCCTCAGCGGATGAAACGAGGTATTTCCGATGATTATTACCATGAACAGCCGGGACCTGCTGGAAGGTCTCAACATCGTGACCCGGGCGCTGGCCGCCAGACCCGCCAAGCAGATTCTGGACGGCGTCTGGATCTATGCTTCCGAGAACCGTCTTCACCTGACCTGTTCCGACGGCTCCCTGTCCATTGTGTATACCAATGCCGCCCATATTCGGGAGGAGGGTCAGACGGTGATTCCTGCCCGCATTCTGACGGAGCTGATCCGGAAACTGCCGGAGGGGGACGTGACGTTAACCGTTCAGAATAACCGCCTGGCCAATATCCGCTGCATGAAAACCCGCAGCAATCTGTCCGTGATGAGCGCGGCGGAGTATCCGGAAATTTCCGGCATCACCGGCGGCACAACGGTCAAAATTCCGCAGCGGATCCTGAAAAATATGATTTCCAGGGTCATGTTCGCGATGGCCACGGATGAAAGCCGTCCGATTTTGACCGGTTGCCTGCTGGAAGTCAGCCGGACCGAGGCGCGCATTGTCGCGCTGGACGGTTTTCGCCTGGCCCTGCAGAAAACCTTCCAGCCCTTTGATCTGCCGGAAAATGTGGATACCGTCAAGGCCATTATTCCCGGCAAGGTGATTACGGAACTTTCTCGTATTTTACCGGAGAATGATGCCTTTTGCGCCCTGACCATCGATCATGGCCGCATGATGATTGAATTCGATAATATTCGCCTGTCCACCGTGCTGTTGGCGGGAGAATATATTGACTATCGTCGTCTGCTGCCCACCGACTTTTCCTCCCAGGCGAAGGCGAACCGCGTCCAGGTGCTGGAAGCCATCGATCGGGCCAGCCTCATGGCTCGGGAAGGAAAGAACAATCTGGTGCGCATGGGCTTCCACGAAAATGTTCTGACCATTTCATCCAATGCGGAAATGGGGGATGTGGAGGAAGAGCTGGACGCGGATCTGGTGGGGGAAAATATCGATATCGCCTTTAATGCCAAGTATATGATCGATATTCTCCGAAACATCAGCGATGAGGATCTGAACATGAAGTTCCGTTCCAGCGTCAGCCCCTGTATCCTGACTCCTTCCTCCGGGGATGAATATGTCTATCTGATTTTGCCGGTGCGGGTGAGCTGATGCTGCTGCCGCGATTTCGTCAGGCTGTTTTCGCGTTTGCCTGCTGGCTGCCGTGGTACACGGCAGGTCATTTCTGACTGTCATGGAGGTTAAAAGGCGGAATTTCTTTGCATTTTCCCGCCTGATTTTCGATGAAGATCACCAGGATCGAGCTGCGCAATTTCCGCAATTATGATTATCTGATACTGGAGCCTCATCCGGGCATCAATCTTTTTTTCGGCCCCAACGGATCCGGAAAAACCAATCTGCTGGAAGCCATTCATTATTGCGCGCTTGGAAAGAGCCATCGCATCTCCCGGGACGAAAATGCCGTTCTGACGGGGGAAAAGGTGGCTTCCTGCGGTATCCGCGTGCAGGGTCGATTGGCCCGGGCCGATCTTCAGGTTCGTCTGCAGCCGGGCGAAGCGGTAAAAAAAATCGTCTACGTGGATCAGGTTCGGGTCAAGCGTTTTTCCGAAATGATGGGGAAACTCCGCTGCGTCATTTTCTCCCCGGAGGATCTGAGCATGGTGCGAGGAGGCCCCTCCCTTCGCCGGCGCTTCCTGGATATGATGATCAGCCAGGTGAATCCCGGTTATTTTATCGCTTTGCAACAATATCGGGTGGCCATGGAACAGCGAAACGCGATTCTGCGGGACACGAAACTGCGGGGCGGAACCCCTTCCGGTATGATCCTGGATTTTGAATCCGCCATGGCGGAGAACGCGGCGGTGATTCTGCCGGAGAGGCAGCGGCAGGTTCATGCGCTGTCGGAAAATTGCCGGAACATCTATCGTCGCGTTAGCGGTCAGGAAAACGAAGATTTTCTGATTTCCTATCATTCCGGACTCAGGCATCCAGATGACGCGGTGGAAGAAATGAAATCCCAGCTGCTGGCCAGCCGGGAAGACGACCTACGTTCTGGCCTTTCTTCCGTCGGTCCCCATCGGGATGATCTGTATCTCACGCTAAACAGAAAGGACGTGAAGCTTTATGCTTCTCAGGGCCAGATTCGTACCGCGGCCCTCAGCATGAAGCTGGCCCAGCTTCAGGTATTGAAGACTTTCGGAGGGGAATCTCCGGTGCTGCTGCTGGATGATGTGATGAGTGAGCTGGACCAGCATCGCAGGACCCACCTGCTGGAAGAAATTGAAGATACGCAGACATTCATCACTTTTACGGATGAAACAGATTTGGAAAATCCCAATATTCACCGGTCCTATTTCGTTTTTTCGGAAAATGGCCTCGCGCATATGACGCTGCGAAACCCCGGTATCCTTCCATCATCCGTTCCTCTATCCGAACCGAACTTCTTTTTGAGCGAAAACGCGGATGAAAGCTTCCCCGCGGAGCGGGAAAGCGACATAACCTGAACCATCCAATGTTTCACGTGAAACATTTTCAATTTTCGATCTTCGTTCCTGCGATGGAGTGAAGGTCAATGATCATTCAGATGGCAAATGCCTCGATCTGTGTAGTTGGAATCGCCGCCGGCAGGTGTTTGCACGACGCGGGCCTTGAAAACGCCGGTTCTTAGCGATTGGCAAGCCGCCAGGCGCAGACAGAGCTTAGAACCGTTGCGTTTGAACGGAAGCGAGAGCGTCCGCGGATGCAAATACCGTTGCCTGGCGGCGCAACCGCACAGCTTGAAATGCCTGCCATCGGCAGGAGGTTTCCCATGCCCCAGTGGACGCCCGACCAGTTACGCGCCATCCACTCTCCCGCCCGTGAGCTTCTCTGCTGCGCCGCGGCCGGCAGCGGAAAGACCGCCGTCCTGGTGGAACGTGTATTTAGAATGATTTCGGAAGGCGAATCTCCGGAATCTTTTTTAATCGTAACCTTTACCAACGCCGCCGCGTCGGAAATGAAGGAAAAAATCCGTGCCCGACTGCTGGCGGACCGACAATCATCCGTTATCCGATCCGCCCTGGATCGGATCGATCTGATGCAGGTTTCCACGATTCATTCCTTCTGCCAGTGCCTGCTGAAAGAACATTTTCAGCTGATTGGCATCGACCCACTGTTCCGGATTTCTGATACCGTTCAAAAGGAAAGGCTCTTTCATGAAGCTTTCAAATTGGCCTGCGATGAGCTGATGCGGGAAGAAAATATCCATTTCATTCACTTCCGTCAGGCCTATGATGTGCGGCAGGGGGAAAAGCTGGTTCAAAGCCTGCATGAATTTCTGATGACCCTCCCGGATCCTTTTCAGTGGCTGGATGAGCGCATCCGGGGCATCGGAGAGGAAAGCAGGGAAGCGCACCCCTGGTTTTCCGTTCTTTATCGGATGGTTCAGGAGGAACTGCGCAACGCGGAAATACTGTTAAATCGCATGTATCACATGTTTCTGGAGCCCGAGGCACAGGACGGTTATCGGGAATCGTGGAAAAAGGACGCGGAATTGTTCCACGTGAAACAATTTCAGGCGGAGCATCCGGAAACCCCACCCGTGGAAGGAAGATTTGCGACGCTGAAGGCGGCCAGAAACCTGACGCCGGCGGAAAGCGACTGGCGGGATCGATATCAAAAACTGCGTGCCGACTGGAAGGACGTCATGACAAGGGTGGACCGGCTGCTGGGCGCGGATGAACAAAAGCTGCGTGCGGAATGGGCTAACATTCAGTCCTATCTGGAGGATCTGCGGGAAATCACCCTGCGTACCACCCATTTTTTTCAGCAAAAAAAGCTGCAGCGCGGTCAGGTGGATTTCGCGGATCTGGAGCAGGATGCTCTGAGGATTCTGGCCGACCCGGCGTGTCTTACTGCCGTGCGCAGGCAGTATCGCCATATCTTTGTGGATGAATGCCAGGATGTGTCCGCGGTGCAGGATGCCATTCTTCAGCGCCTCCACGGGGAGGAAAATGACCTGTTTATGGTGGGGGATATCAAGCAGAGCATCTATCGCTTTCGCCTGGCGGACCCGACCATTTTTCTGCGGCGCATCCGGGAGTATTCCACTTCAACGGACGAGAAAAAGGAGTGCGTTTACCTCCGGGCGAATTTCCGCTCCCGGCCGGAAATACTGGAAACCACCAATCGGGTATTCCGGAAAGTCATGAAGGAAGACGTAACGGAAGTGAATTATTCCGCCCAGGATGAGCTGGTTCCCGGTCGGAAAACGGAAGGCCGGGTGCCGGTCTGCGTGGATCAAATCAGCATGGAGGAGGAAGGTCCGGATGCCCTGTCCGCCCTGGCGGATCATCTGACTTGCCGTATGCGGGAGCTGCGCCAACAGGACTTTCCCGGCGAGAATCGAAAGTGGCGCTGGCGGGATTGCGTTATCCTCATGCCCGCCGTCAGTACCCATGGTCCCAAATTGGCCGAAAAGTTGGAAAAGCGAGGCGTTCCAGTGTTCTTTGACGGGGGAAACGCGCTGTTTCAGCGGCTGGAGGTCCAGACCTTCCTGGCGATGATGAGCTGGGTGGATCGACCCTGGCAGGATCTGCCCCTGTTGACAGCCCTGAAGCAGCCCCCTTTTCTGATGACGGATCAGGATCTTGCGGAAATCCGTCTGCGGCGCCCGGATAAAAACGTCAGTTTTTACGAAGCGTTTCAGGCCTGCGCGGAGGAGGACAGCGAGCTGGGGCGGCTCTGCGCGCTGGTCCAACAAAAGCAGAAGGAATGGCAGATGATGTCGGAGGTTTTGCCTCTGCCGGAATATATCTGGTATCTGTATCAGGAGACCGGTTACTATGATTCCCTGGCCCTGGAGCCGGATGGGAAGACCCGGCAGGCCAATCTGCGGGTGCTGGTGCAGCAGGCGATAGCGGGGGAAAAGAATCGAATCCTGACGCCTCGGGCCTTCCTGACGGACATGAAAGGAAAGGAAAGCGCCGGGGATCAGCGCAGCGCCACCCTGTTAGGGGATGGGGATGACGTGGTTCGCATCATGACCGTTCATAAGAGCAAGGGGTTGCAGTTTCCCGCCGTGTTTGTGGCGGGTCTGGATCAGCTGCCGGCCGATCGGGATGCTTCGGGCATGAAAGTTCACCCGATCCTGGGCATCTGCCTGCCGTATAAGGAGCCCAACCACCGAATCGCCCGGAAAACCGTAGCGGACGAAATCTTTTCCTGGCAGCGGGCCCGGGAGGAGCGTGCCGAGCGGGTTCGCCTGCTATATGTGGCCATGACCCGGGCCCAGGAGCGGATGTACATGGTCACGGAAAAGGAGATGGAACCCCTTTGGTCCATGCCCGAAAGCGATTATCGCATCGTGGCGGCGAAGTCCTATATCGACTGGGTGATGCCCCCCCTGATGGATGAAAAAGTATCCACAAGTTATGCACAAGCCTCAAAGCCTTATGAAATAAGGAATTTCGAAAGTAATCAACAGGAAATTGTGGAAAATGAAAAAATAATCCACAGTTTAAAACCCTGGCTCCAGTCCACACTTTCTCTGCCCCCTGTGGATAATATGTGGATAAAAACGGAGCGGATGAACGCCGGGGAAGATCGGACCATGATCAAGCGTTCCGTCACTTCTCTGATTCGCTCCGAGCGGATGCGCCTGCCGGTGGATCGGGAGGAGGAAACCGCGGAAAACAAGGCCATTCCGGAAAGGTTCGCCCGAAAGCTGAAGACACTCGAGTTGATGAACGCGCCCCGATGGATGGCCGGCACGGACCAAATTACCCCCGCCCAGCGGGGCACCCTGGTTCACCGGATGCTGTCCCAGGTGGATTTGGCCGGAGCCAGAACAAGCGCTTCTCTGGCAGAGTTCGTGAAGGAAGAAAAGAAGCGGCTGATTTCCATTCATCTGATCACGGCCGAAGAAGCGGAAAATATTCCCAACCGGATGATCGAAAGCTTCCTGTCATCCGATCTGGGCCAACGTTTGATGGCCTCTCCGGAAATACACCGGGAGTGGAATTTCAACCTGCTGCTGCGCGGGGAGCCGGAGATGCTCCTCCAGGGCGTGGCGGACTGCGTGTTTCTGGAAGAGGGCGGCTGGGTGCTGGTAGATTATAAAACGGATCGTATCAATTCGGAGAAGGCGTTCGTGGAGGAATACACGGAGCAACTGGACTGGTATGCCCGGGCGCTGGAAGAGCTGACGAACCTTCCGGTGAAGGAGAAATGGCTCTACGCGCTCTCCATCGAAAAAGCCTTTCTTGTGGCCGGAGGATGAGTCAATGGCCAATTTGGGAAAGTTTTCATCCGGTGTCTGAAAAAAGGAAGTTATCCACAGGCTGAAAGTCCTTGCATGCTGGGCCTTCCAGAAAATGAAAAACCCGAAACCGTTGTGCCGCAACGATTTCGGGGATGTGGACAAAACATGTGGATAAAGGAAGAAAGACTGTGGAAAACCTGTGGATAAAAGTGGAAAACCTTGAAAAATATAGCTTCAGGGGGCTGGGAAGGCGTCGTTTCCGGCTCCTTTTTCCATGTCATCCGAATCCGGTCCGGTCGCCTCACCGGGGGATTCCACGGCCTGCGCGTCGGAGGTTTCTTCCGTCCCTTCCTCCTCCTTCGCGGAAGGGTCCGCCAGCTGGGTCAGGGGCAGGTCGGATTCAAAGAAAGGATTGTTGGAGATGACCTCCTCCAGGGGTTGATCCTCTTCTCTGGGTTCCTCCCGGGGGAAGGAAATATCCAGGAATTCCTTTCCGTCGGTTCTCAGCAGCACGGAGTCCCCGTATCCGGGCATGGCCAGCACCTCCGTAGATCGGCAGCTGGCCGTACGGGCGTAATCCACCGCCACGTCATCACGGTGGAAATAATGCATGGGGATCAACAGCCTGGGCTTGACGCTGAGGATGAAGTAATTGGCCCCCGCTTCAAACATGGTACCCTGCCGGGGGTCCACCGGGAAGAAAGCGACGTCAATGATCTCCCGGGTCAGGGGGCGCACGGCCTCCTGAAACTCCAGTTGGGCCTCTTCGATTTCCTGCAGGGTGGATTCATCCCGCCAGTGCCAGAAATTCAGATCCCCGGCGTGGAAGATCTGGAAGCCCTTCACATTCAGCAGAAAAGAGACGCCCAGGTCGGTGGAGTCAAACCCGGTGACGAAAACGCCGTCTTCCAGATCCACGCGATCCCCGGGGGCAACTCGCTTTCCCCGGGTGCCCACGGGCATGTCGGAGGAGACCAGATAGGTCACGTCCGCGTATTCCTTCCATGTAAACACGATGGGATCCAGATGATCCACATGCTCATGGCTGATGAATACATACACCTTCCGGTAGGCCTGCAGGCCCTCCCGGGAAATCTGGCGGTCGGGAGGAAGTTCGCCGTTCTCGCCCCGCCAGTAGTCAAACACAAAGAGCAAATCCTCAAAGGCGACGGAAAAGCCGCTATGATAATAGTGGGTAATCAAGTAGGAAGAAATCATAAAAAAGCGCACCTCCACCTCGGTCGGGGACGTGATGCAGGATGACCCTGCGGGAACCATCTATCATAAACCGCCCGGGTGGAAGAGCGGAAATCGCCTTGCGTCAGTAAGCAATATAACACAAAATACCCACTTTTGTCAAATTTTACCCACAGGAATGGCCTTAAAATGGCAAAAAAAGAAAAAAATAGCGAAAAAATAGGACCTATTTTCCCACTTGATAAAAAAGCAGGGGTCGCGTGGCGACCCCTGCTCCAGGGGAAGAACGAATGCTTCGGAAAAACCAGGCGCGTTACGCCCAGGGATTCTCCGTGGGATAGGGCAGGGATTTGGGCTGATTCCAGGCGATATCCTGAACGCCCAGGAACTTGAATACCTCAAACAGCTGCTTCGCGCAGTGGGCGAAGGCCACGGCGCCATGATGGGGATAGCGCTTCTGAATCAGCACATGGCGGTAGAAGCGCCCCATTTCCGGAATGGCAAAGACGGCCCGGCCGCCGAAGGATCCGGTTTCCACAGGCAGAATCTCGCCCTCGGCGATGTAGGCCCGCAGGGTCCCTTCGCTGTCGCACTGGAGGCGGTAGAAGGTGATGTCCCCGGCGGCAATGTCCCCTTCCAGGGTGCCCCGGGTGAAGTCCGGCTCGCTGCCTTCCGGCTCGAGCAGGCGGTGCTGAATCAGCTGATACTTGATGGCCCGATCGGCGTTCATCTTGCAGACGGGGGTATTGCCGCAGTGGAAGCCCATGAAGGTGTCGGTCAGCACGCAGTCGTGCTTGCCGCAAATGTCCTTCTCATACATGCTGGCGGGTACGGAATTGTTGATATCCAGGATGGTGACGGCGTCTTCCGTCAGGCAGGTGCCGATGTATTCGCTCAGGGCGCCGTAGATATCCACTTCGCAGGATACCGGGATGCCCCGGCTGGCGAGGCGGCTGTT
Source organism: uncultured Porphyromonadaceae bacterium (assembly GCA_937901905.1). Taxonomy (GTDB): domain Bacteria; phylum Bacteroidota; class Bacteroidia; order Bacteroidales; family Muribaculaceae; genus Sodaliphilus. Next base: position 48,432 of record CALDIF010000090.1, read on the forward strand.
CACATAGCAGGGCTCGAAGCCGAACTGGCTGGGGAAGGCGGGCCAGCACTTGTCGGCGAAGGCCACATACTTCCGGGCGCCCTTGTGCTCCTCCGCCCAGTCCAGCAGGGTCAGCTCAAACTGCGCCATACGCTCCAGCAGATCCGGGAAGTATTTGCCCTCGCCCATCTCCGCAGCCATGTCGGCGCAGACAGCGGGGATGCGCTCATCTCCCGCGTGGGCTTTGTAAGATACCAGCAGGTCCAGCTCGGAGTTCTCCTCGATCTCCACCCCCAGCTCGTACAGGCCCTTGATGGGGGCGTTACAGGCGAAGAAGTCCTGGGGCCGGGGACCGAAGGTGATGATCTTCAAATTCTTAACGCCGATGACGGCTCTCGCGACGGGCACGAAATCTGCGATCATGGCGGCGATGTCCTCCGCCGTGCCCACGGGGTATTCGGGGATGTAACCCTGCAAATGCCGCATACCCAGGTTATAGGAACAGTTGAGCATGCCGCAGTAGGCGTCGCCCCGGCCGTTGACGAGATCGCCGTCGCCCTCGGCGGCCGCCACAAACATGCAGGGGCCGTCAAAGTGCTTCGCGATCAGGGTCTCGGGCGTCTCGGGGCCGAAGTTTCCAAGGAAAACCACCAGGGCGTTGCACCCGGCGGCGGTCACATCCGTCACGGCCTTCAGCATATCGTTTTCGTTCTCAACGGTGACGGGGCACTCGTACAGCTCGCCTTTATACGCGGCCTTGATGGCCTCCCGACGCTTTACGGACAGGCCGATGGGGAAACAGTCGCGGCTCACGGCCACGATGCCGAGCTTTACTTCGGGGATATTTGTCATGTCATTTCAGCTCCTTGAAGAGTTTTTTGCAGGCGGGATAGATCTTTTTAAACTGATCATATCGTTCCTCGTACCGGGCGGCAAGAGCCGGGTCCGGCGCGACGATCTCGGTGGTGCGGACCAGCGCATCCGCGCAGATTGCCACGCTTTCATAGGCTCCGCTGCCCACCATAGCCAGCATCGCCGCGCCATAGCCGGGGCCCTCCTCCGTCTGGGGTATGTCCAGCGGAAGATCCAACACGTTTGCCATGATCTTTCGCCACAGGGGACTTTTCGCCCCGCCGCCACAGAGCTTGGAGCGTTCGATATTAATACCAAGGCTTTTCGCCACCTCGAAGCTGTCCCGGATGGCGAAAGCCACGCCCTCCAGCACCGCCTGCACCATGTCGGCCCGGGTGGTGTCCATGGACAGTCCGATGAAAGTCCCCCGGGCGTCCGTGTCGTTGATAGGGCTGCGTTCCCCCATGAGGTACGGCAGGAAGAACACCCGGTTGTTTCCAAGCTTATCGTCGGTGATATCCACCTGCTCGGCGGCATAGTCGGAGGTTTTCAAGACCTCATCGCAAAACCACTTGTTGCAGCTGGCGGCGGAGAGCATACAGCCCATGAGATGATAGCGCCCGTTCGCGTGGGCGAAGGCGTGAAGGGCGTTGTTGGGATCGACGCCGAATTTCTCCGAG
>CALDIF010000091.1 GCA_937901905.1 uncultured Porphyromonadaceae bacterium
GAGCCGTTGTCATGCAATCCTGCTTAAACAAGTCGAACAGTAAAAAGGTACAAGGAAACGCTCTTAACCTTGTACGCAACCTTGTACATGGTTAGAGCGGCAAAATAACTGATTGTATAACAGACGTTTCAGTCGTATTTGCTATTTCTTTGGGAGCAGGAAGTCCCTGGTTCGAATCCAGGTACCCCGACAAACAAATTAAAACGCTGAATTATAGGAGATAACATCAACTATAGCTCAGCGTTTTTTGCTGTTTTAAGCAATTCCAGCCATTAAAAAAAACCGCATTCTTGGACTTTTTTGGTGTTTTTTGGAGCAATTTGGAGCAAATGACGAGCAACTTCACGAGCAACTAATTGCCGGTAGCCAAAGGGACGAGCAACAAGACGAGCAACTTTTACGTGCAAGTCGAGTACCAAAAAGGGACAGATGCGTCACGATTTTTTAGCGGTCGTTTCGCCTATTTCTCTGAAGAAATATCTTGATGCCTGGCCTAGCCGGTTCATCTTATAGAAGGTTGTCTAATAGGGCTGTCTAATCCACTCCAATTTGGAGTGGATGGGTTGCTTATTGTCTGTGCTTAAAGCGATGAAATGCGTAACCTATTCAACCCCAATATCGTTAAATTAAAGTTAAAGTGATCCATTTGTTTGGATTGCAACATTTAAACCTTGGAAATGCAGAGGCTCGACGACTTTTTGCCACAATGTGCATGAATAACGAGATGCAAGAGATATTACCTGATAAGGTTATGAGAGGCTTTCATTATATGGAACTAGCATCAATAATGTGACCTAAATAAAGGGCCGAAAAATGAACCATATTTTGCTACCCCAAGAGAGACAACGAACCGGGCTTAGGCGTTCTGAATCCATCGGATGATATTGTGGCCGCCATCGCCAAACGCGACCACATGAAGGTTGTCGACATCGGCATTCACAAGGCGTACAGGGTCATTTTCCGCAATATCTTTGTCGATCCTTTGCGGAAAAAGCATCGTTTGGTTGTTTATGCGCTCACGAAAGTGTAACTTTGCAGACATAGTTATTTGTTTTATAGTCACAAAGTTACACAAACTCTATGACATAGCAAAGCCTCCGCTTGGGAAAGCAGAGGCTTTGTCATATGTTTTACAACATATTATTGAGACGGCGTGCCGTAATTTTGACACACCCTCGTTTTATCTATTGGCATCAGGAACCGGTGGGGACTGTCTTCCACTCGGTGATAGTGCGCTTGACGGGGTCGACGAGCACGCCCACCTTGACCTTGGGGCGCAGGTCGTTCCAGTAGGGGATGAGGTAGTTTTTCTCATCAATCTGTGCAAGCGCGTCATTGACGGTGCCGTTGCCGTCCAGCTTCAGTTCGAGCACATAGACGGTCGTCTCGGACTTCAGCACCACGTCGCAGCGGCCGGTGGCGTTCCTCACCTCGGTGTCCACCTTGATGCCCAGTCCGTCGAACAGCACGCGCAGTATCGTCTCGTAGTCCTTCTCGGTCTTGTTGCTCAGGTCGTATGGCAGCGCGGCCAGGTAGCTCTGCACGGCGCGCAGCGCCGCGTCGATGTCGTCAGCCCGCATGGCGCGCCACACGGCTAGCTGCACACCGCTGTTGGCCATCATGTCCTTGTTGAGGTAGTGTGCCATCAGGCAGTTATACAGGCCGTCATACACCTCGCGGTTTGGGATGCCGATGGTGTAGGTCTCCTCCTCCCGGTCATAGCCCTTGATGGTCAGGTAACCGCTCTGGGTGAGGATGGGGATGGCGTTGTCGAAGTTGTCGAACGGCTGATTAAAGGCACTCTCATAGACGACGATACCCTCCACGTTGTCAAGCCGGAACTGATAGCGGTCGAGTACCTTGACGAGTGACGACGGAGTGGCGCTGTCGAACCAATACATTCCCAGCCGCTGCTGGTCGAACACGTTGACGAGGCTGAAAGGGTTGTAGACATCGGTGAGCGCCTGCGAGAAGTGGTAGCCGTCGTAGCGGTCGCGCAGCCGCTGCAGGGCCTGCTCGGGCGTGACCTTCAGCTTGGCGGCGAGCATGGCGATGTCCGGCGCGAAGTACTGCTCCAGCTCGGCGGCGGTGATGCCGCAGATGCCATCATAGGCTTCGGCCAACGAGATGTTGCTGATGTTGTTGATGGATGAGAAGATGCTCATCTGCGAGAACTTGGTGATGCCCGTGATGAACACGAACCGCAGGTGCTCGTACATCGACTTCACCGGTCCGTAGAACGTGTTGAACAGCGAGCGGATCGCCGCCTGCTTCTCGTCGTTGTCAATGACGTTGAGCACGGGCGAGTCGTACTCATCGAAAATCAGCACGACTTTCCGGCCGGTCACTTGATGGGCCTTGATGACGAGGTTCTGAAGCCTGCCGCCGAGCGAGTCGACAGCCTTGTCAATGCCCCATTGACGCTCGCATGCGGTCAACATGCCGTCAATGAGTGTGTGCACCTCGACCATGTTGTCGCTCTTGCATCGCGACATGTCGAAGTGCAGCACCGGGTAGACGGTCCACTCCGTCTCAAGGCTGTCAATGGCGAGTCCCTTGAAGAGCTCGCGGTGCCCGAGGAAGTAGTGCTTCAACGTGTTGCACAGCAGCGTTTTGCCGAAGCGGCGAGGGCGGCTCAGGAAGATCGTCTCGGCACCACTATGCACCATATGGTGGATAAGTGCCGTCTTGTCGACGTACACCATACCACGATTGCGTACAACCTCGAAATCCTGTATTCCGACGGGATAGATGCGTCTCTGTTCCATATTCAAAATCGTTTCTAACCGCAAAGTTACACAGAATTTTCGTAATTCACTGCAAGCAAAATAAAAAAAAGTCAGGGCAAAACCTGACTTTTTTTTCACGGCACGCATTGGTATCACCCGTACGGCTTCTTGTCCGCGCTCGCGCGTCAGTCGTCGATGTTGATGACCCGGAAAGAGCGGTTGTACTCCACCTCGGTGCCGTTGCCGTTGTTCTGCTTCACCTCCAAGCCGCGGCGGTTGTGGTCAATCTTGAGGATTGTCGTGCCGGGGAAAGTGGTCTTAACATACTGCTTGATCCGGGCGGGAATCAGGGCTATAGGCACTGCCGCCACGCCCCTGATTTAAGACAGTCCCTATGTTTGCAAACCCAAAAGCAAACTTAGGGACTGTCTTGCCCTGCATGTTCTGGCGACAAGGAGGCGTGGGCGCAGCGTGGTGGTTATTACACTTGCTTCACTGTGGTGTTGCCGTCGGAGTATTTTTTCACGACGATGTTCACGCCGTCGAATGGGCTGTCGCTCATCACGCCGGCCACGTTGACATATTTCACACTCTCCACCGTCTTGCCATTGTCCGTCGGTGCATCAACGCCGGTTACTACCGAACTGTCTCGCAGGTCGATGATGTCCTGCAAGAGTTTCCTGACCGTTTGACAAAGATTTGCCTTTCGCACACCGCCGCTTCGCCGCGACTTATGCTGCAAACTTTGTCAAGCTGAAGGTTCGGGCGAGATGCTTTCTTTCTCGGTCTCGACACGGAAAGCCGAGATTAGCGAGGTCAGTTGTGAAATATCAATCATAATCTTTTGCGATTTTATAGCGCAAAAGTACCTCACTTGCCTCGCTCAATAAAAGACAAAAAACGGCACAAAAAGACCCACCCGAAGGTGAGCAGTTTATATCATGATTATATTCCTTGTGGTGGAAGAAATAATTGTCCATTCTTTATTTGTATTCGGTATCTTTTGAATAATTCAACACCTATTATGCCGTCAATATGTAGCATTGAAAGAGTTGATTCTATAAGATTCGGCAATATTCCAAACTCTTGGTAGTAAGGTGCATCTTCATTGATATGATTAACTTTACAGCGATAAGTATGCGTTTTGAAACTTCCAATTAATGGATGGAAGTCTGTGACTTCTCTTTCAAAAACTAATCCTTCAACAAAAGTTTTATTAATATAAGATATTGGTGCACCTGTGTCGACGATCATTCGTACAACTCTGTTATTTACCAACATTTCTATGGCAATTAACCCCTGCGCAAACGGTCCAAGTTCAATTTGTTTAAATGAACGTGAATAGTTGGCATCGTCATCAATAAATAACTGATTGTCTCGTAGGCTAATAAGCAATGGAAAACGATGAATGATGTCCATGCCAACAAGTCCATCTATGTTGCGCCCCACGTTTGTACTAAGATAATCTTTAGACACACCATTGACAGAAGAACAAACAGGTATTTTTACTCCAGCCCATTTGATAAAACCTGTGGCATGAAAACTTGTAGGGCTTCCTGTGTCAAGCAAAAGTGCCTGTTCTCCTTCTATAATGATGTGTTCATTTATTATTTTTATATTTAAACTTTGAAACATATACTTCTGTTATTACAAAGTGGATATTTATCTGAACAACGCTAAAAATGTATTTTTTATTTTGTCTGCTTTACATTTCGGGCAAAATCTGCTCAAAATGCCCGTGAAGGAGCGTCCGATGTTGGATTCAAAAAATTCTTTCGTGCGCATCACCGAGGCATAATACTTGCGTGAGAACCACTTGCGTTCAATTCTTGAACAAATAAGTTGTGGAAAGCCAATGTTCTCTTTCATTCATCTTGTCCAAATAAACACAAAAATATGCTACATTTCACGAAAAATCCTTACATTTGCGGTATCAAATCCACTGACCATGTATTGCAAGTGCGTAGATAATAGCAAGTTCCCTGACATCTTCGACATTGGGAAAATCTATCTATTCTTTTGGCCTGTCGACAAAGAATGGATTCAAGCAAATGTATTTCCCAAAAAGAAAGGTGTTCAATCAATCATTGCAATGTCCGGATTGGACTTTGTGACATCATTTGTTATTCTTAAAACGTCCGTGTCAGACGATGAAATAGAGGACGATTTGCGCTTCTTTGGTTTCTCGGAGCTTTGTGGCGACTACGATCCAAAGCAGAATAGAAGTAGCCGGGTTGACCCTACGCCTTATGTGGGTGGAGATTGCAGCGGTGGTGACGGTGGCGGTTGCTGACGTTCCGCCATAAATGGGAAAAGCCGCAATGCTGCGGCTCTCTCGGTGGGCGATGTTCAACGGCTTACAGGCAACGGAAAACGTGACCGCTGTCGAAATAGTAATCACACATGAACAAATCTCGTGCGTACTTTGAGAAGTCAAAGTAATAGCGCAAATCATCGGGGACATTGCTCAGCAGTCCGCAATCGTCAACTAACTGCTCGGCAAAATCTTCCTCGCTTGCCCACTCACCGCAATAGGCTTCACGGAAATCGTCAAGACTGTATCGTTTCAGCAAATAACGCCTGGTATTATGTCAGATGTTTTATACACATTTGATGAATTGCCTAAGGATTGAGGCTTATATTCCGTTATTGGATCGAAATAAAGCAGGAAAAACCCTTTGTTCATTTGCACCTTTTCACCATCTAACTTCTCTACAGATACACGTGTAATGCTATCATAGGAGAATGAATAGGTTTTGCCTACTTCAAAATCCTTAAACTTTGAATTATTTCTGCATTTGCACTTCATTGTTGTAAAGTTTGAATATTGCTTTTTATGATATTAGATGCAAAAAGTGTACCAAAGTTTAACGGTTTTCGCTGATTTTTCCAGCTCGCCGGTATTAATCAACCTTGTAAGGTGATTGGCAAGCAGTTCTCTCGGCTCCATTATCGCTCCAATATGGTCGCCATGTCCTTGTTCTTTCTTCATGCTTGAATTGTTAGATTGTTATTATTATCGCCGCAAAGTAAAAGTCTGACTGTGCGCTCTATCTGCACAACAAAAATAAAATTTCAATATTTTTAAAAAGGATTTATCAGTACATGGTTTGTGTATCGCAATCCCCAACCGGCGGTAGTGGCAAGCCACTTCCGCTAACCATTGTAAGCGGCGTGTAACCATCTCGCAAAGCGTTTGAATATTCAGCAAAGGCGTAAATGTAGTGACCTTTGTGACATTCCTCAAGTGCGAGCTTGAACCATTCGACATATTCGGGATCTCGACCGAGCGCAAATCGGGAGAGTTCCCGAAACTCCTCAATGATATGCACAGCGTTCTCATGAGGAGTCATATCGGAATAATCCCACGGCAAGTTGCAATTATGCGTCAATATGGCCAATTCATGGTCGGCTGTGTCGCAGAACAGACCGCACTCTTTCCAAGTGTTTTGCTTTGCAGTTAGCCAACAGCGATACCCCATGCCGTTAGGGCTGATATAAGCACAAACACGGAATTTCTCATAGCCGAGTTTATGAAGTTCGGCTACGGTTTCAAAGTATTTGTTAAACTGCTCTTGTATTTCCATCGGTTAAGCAATAAGTTGGCACAGGCATGAGGCAAGCAGTACGATGGGCATTATTGCTTGCAACGGCATGTCGGTGCGGTTTGCGAGATAGGTGTCGATAAGGACTTTGCGAAGTTGCTGGGCTGTAGCCGGCACTTGCATCAGCTCAAAAAGTTCATGGTCAATCACTGCGCACTTGTAAAAGTTGCGCAGGGTGGGTATGGCATAACTGCTTGGCGCATTGGCCGACACTTTGGGCACAAGTCGCCAGAACGGTTCACCGCTCATGTGGTAGTACGGCATACCGATGTTAGGCTTGAAGTGAACGATACCGCGAGTGTAGCGATTTTCGTTCAACTTGAAAGCCGTAATCAGGGCCTCGCTCAATTCGATTTGAGGCGACTTGATAATGCCGCACTCCACCAGGTCGATGACCGCCAAAAGCAGCAGTGGCTTGTGCGGTGCCGGTTGCCCACCTTTCTTGTTCACCGAAAGGTGCGAAAATCGATACTCATAGTATGTTATATCTTTAAGTGGCATTGATTCAGATACTGTTCTTTAGGTCTTCTTCAGATTGAATGGCTATAATTTGAGGACGGATTCGTTTCAACTCGTTATAGAAGAAGTTGCGGTCAAGGGTGCGCACGCTCCACATCTCCTGCGAGGCGGTGGTGAGATACCAGCGAGCGGCAATCTCATCGTCGACTCTTAATGTGCGGAAAACATGTGTCCATGTTAGATTTGGAAATCGCGATTTCCAAATCTCGATAGACGGAATCAGATGATAGAATTTCCTAAATGCTCTTAAATATCTCGCCGAGAATCCTTTGCCGTAGTCATGTGTCAGCTGGCGTGCCAATCCCTCTATCAGTTGAGTTCCATATTCGGCACGATGCTCGCCTTTCTGTTCTTCCTCTACGATGCGGCGGCCAATGTGCCAATAAGTCTCAACCATCGCACTGCTCACCGCGCTATAAGCCTGCCTGCGACCGTTGTCAATGATGTTGCGCACATCACTCACAAGTGCCGTCGGGAGATTGTATGCTTGTAAATCTTTTGCCATAAATATCAGTCGTGATTAAATTCTCTCACAGCGTTGAGAGTTTTTATTGCTCGTAGTAATAAGAATAGTCGATACCTTTCATGAAAATTTCGCGGTCATCAATCTTGTCGGTCATAGCCCCACGGAGCAGTTGGCGCAGCATAGCCGGGTCGGTGGCGCTGAGTATCATCGCCGCGAGGTAGTCTCGCTTGGGAATGCGACTCCAGTCCACGCAGCGACCGATACGGTTTTTCATCAGCAAGTCGAGCCACAGGCGCGTGCTGCGGCCGTTGCCCTCCATGAAAGGGTGTGCCAAATTCATTTCGACGTATTTGGCAACTATCTCGTCGAACGTGTCGTCGGGCATTCGGTCAATGTCTTTCAGCACACCATGCAGGTATTCCGCCAGGCAGAAAATGGTATTACCCTTTGAGATGGTGACGTTGCGGATTTGACCGGCAAAGTCATACAGTCCACCGAACAGGTAAGCATGAATCTGCTGCAAACCGCGCGTGGTGCCAATCTCCATGCTCTCCATCAGTCCGCTCTCCCAAAGTGCGTATGCCTTGTCGCGGCTCTTGCCGTCGATGCTCTCGCTATCGCTGGCAAACCAGTGGACGAAACGAGTGGCATTGGTGTTGGGAATGTTTTGAGCCAGCCGCATCACGCCGTCATAGTCGAGCACATCGGTCATATAGCGCTTGCCGTCTGCTGCAAGTAGTTTCAGTTGGTTAGTGTCACTAACCAACTCATTGCCCTGTTTGCGCAACTTGCTTTTGAGATACTTCCAATAGTTGCGCGTGCGGGTGTAGTCGTCCTGTCCGTTGATGGCTCCCACTATGTCGAGCACCGAGAACCACCATTTGCTCTGCTTGTCGTCCCACACGGCACGCACTTCGTGGTCGTTGTAGAAACGGATGGAAATTTTTCGCTGTTCTGCCATATTATTTGTTCAGCAGGGTGTTAATGTTGTTCAACTTCCGGGCGATGGACTCCTGGGCGGTGAGTTTTCTGCTTGATGATAGCGTCGCGGTCGTCATCGGTGAGGTCATTCTCAATCTCATCGGCAACCTCATTGGTTACATCAACGTGGTGGAACAATTCAAGTATCGCTTTGGCTTGTTCCACTTGATACGGAAAAACTCTCGGTTTTCATTCACCCTGTATGGGTCAAAAGCCCGGTGTAGAGCAGCCTCAAGCTAGTCCACATGCGACATCTTTACGTTACATGAATAGACACATTCAAAAGGAACGGGAACACCGGTGGTGTAAAGTTCCTTCATGCGTTGCAGCAAATCCTTGCGAGTGGTCTTGCCTATCTTCACTATGCCCGGCATACAAGCGTTTGTCAATAGATAAACGATGCCGTAGTCTTGATTTTTATTCTCTGCCATATATTTCAAATTATAGTTCTACTGAAGATTTCAAATTGTTGTCTAGTGATTTGCTTGCCGACGACCTCTTTTGACCATCCTTTTTGAGGCGGCCAATCTACACCGATGGCTGCAAGTTGCTTTTTGGTGTAACCACCATTTGGAGTCCTTGCTGCCGGTATCATCTCATGGGTGAGAGTAATAATATCGTTGGTATGCTCGTCCATAGTTTACTTCGTTGTATTTATTCAAGTGACGGTGCGCAGACCATGGCGGCAAACAGGTACAGGCCCACTGTGCCGTGGAGGGCTTCTTCGAGGCGCGATGCCTCAATCTCGGGCGCGGCGTGGTTTTCCTTGTTGCGCCAGTAGTATAGCTCTCGATAACTGCGCTTGAACATCTCGAACTTGTCGTTATGAGTGGTGTAAAGTGCCTCGATGCGGGGGAAGTAGCTTACCGTCTCACGGAAAGCAGGCTCTTGGTTCATCGCATTTCTCGGTATTACCACACCCTCTTTCATCCAGTAAATCTTCTTCAGATATGCCTCGAAGCGGCTCACGAGGTCGGCATACCACGAGCGGAAATCGTCCTCACGATGCCGGGCGCGGTAGAGGCAGTTCAAGGTCTTGCGCAAAATTTTGCGCAAGCCTTGATACTCGTCAACGGTCTCGGCGTTGATAATCTTGAAGAAGATGTCAAACACCTTGTCGTAGGTGACATAGTGTTCACCGTCGCAGAAGTCGAGAAAGTCGCTGCGGAACTTGTCTTCCATGATGTGGCGCAAGTCGGCTTCATCATAAGTCGGGTTATAGAGCTGGCGCACATGGTCGAAGGCCATGCGGTCAAGTTTCTCACGGAACTCCGGGTTGCTGTGATAGGCCGAGAGCAATTCCATGCTCGTCGTGTTCGCCAGATTCACATTCCGCTGAACTTCTTCGCTGGTGTCCTGGCTCGACGTTTCCTCGTCGTTATTGATGACCGAGTTGCGCACCGTGTCGCTCTGCTCCACATTTTTGAGCAGAACTTGCACTTGCTGGCGCACAGCGTCTTCGTCGGTCCAATTGATGTTGCCAAACACCTCGTTGAACTCGCCCATGATGGTTTCGAGGGTCTGCATGTCAGGCTCGGAAACAAAGCCGGTGGTAGATGTGGGCACCGGTGGAATCTCCACGTCCACATTCTGCAAGATGATGTCACGCTCCTCTTGCTTTTCAAGGCGGTAGCGGTCGAAGTCCACGGTCTCAATCAAGCCTTTGGTGAGGTCTTCCATCGAGAGGCGTGGCAGCTTGTGGACGAGTAACGAGAGGAGCGTCTGCTTCTTCTCCCACTCAACGCTTGTGGTGGGCATGATGGTTGCCAGGAACTCGTATGTTCTGATGTATGCCTTGATGGCACTCTTGCACTCTACCTTGCCCTCATCGTCCAGTTGGTTGAAACGCTCAACACAGGTGTCGAGAATCGGGTCGATTTCTTGACGCGGAGCTTTGCTCCAAAACTTCTCGTTGAGCAGCTCAACCTCGGCTGTGGTGTATATCTCATATCCCTCAATGGTGGCAAGCAGGTCATTGAGCTTGTTGGGGTCGGTCTCGTTGCTCAAGATGGTGGTTTTGTAGAACTCCCGGAAGTCGCGCTCGATGTCTTCGTGCTTGTTCACGAAGTCGAGAACGCAGGTGTCGCTCTTCTTGGGGGCGGTGCGATTGAGGCGGCTCAACGTCTGCACGGTTTTCACGCCATGCAGCGGCTTATCGACATACATGGTGTGCAGCAGCGGCTCGTCGTAGCCGGTCTGGAACTTATCGGCGACAATCAGGAAGCGGTAGTTGCCGGTCTTGATTTTCTTCTCGATCTGCGACGAGGAGAAGCCGTTGAGCGACGCTTCGTTCACGGTGTTGCCGTGATAGTTGAAGTCGCCGGTGAACGCCACAATCACCTCGTAGGGGCTGTTGCGCTCGGCGAGCAATGTCTTGATTTCGTAGAAGTAATCAATGGCACGCTCTATGCCGGCGGTTATGACCATAGCACGGGCCTCGCCGCCAATCTTGTGGGCGGTGACGTTGTGGAAGTGCTCCACCATCACTTTCGCTTTCTCGCCTACGGTTTCGGGCTGACGTTCCACGAAGGCACGCAACTTCTTCATGGCTTGCGTGCGCTCGAACATCGGGTCATCCTTGATGGTCTTGCGTATGCGGTAGTAACTCTGATAGGTGGTGTAACCTTTGAGCACATCAAGAATGAAGCCTTCTTCGATGGCTTGCTTCATCGTATAGACGTGGAACGGGCGATGCCCCGTCTCGCCGTCGGGCTTGGCGTAGGGTACACCGAATGTTTCAAGGGTTTTGTTCTTGGGGGTGGCGGTGAAAGCGTAGAAGTTGGCATTGGGTGCCATCTTGCGTTTCTCGGAATACTTGCGCACCTTCTCGTTGATTTCCTCCTCGATGTCATCATCACCGCTGAGCACTTGGTTGGTGTTGCCGGCCATGCGTCCGCTTTGGCTGCTGTGCGCCTCATCGATGATGACAGCGAAGCGTTTCTTCGACAGGTCGCCCACTTCATCCATGATGAATGAGAACTTGTGAACGGTGGTGAGGATGATGCGCTTGCCGCTTTCGAGCAACGTCTTCAGTGCGCCGGAGCGGTTTGCCCAGTCCACGATGTTTTCATTGCCGGTGAACGAGCGCACGTTGTCGCGCAACTGCTTGTCGAGGTTCACACGGTCGGTGACGAGGATGATGCTGTCAAACTTATTCTTGTCGCCGTCCATCATTTCGCTCAACTGATAGGCAAGCCATGTGATGGAATTGCTCTTGCCGCTGCCGGCGCTGTGCTGGATGAGGTAACGCTCACCCACGTTGTGCTGCCCGGTATGTTCCAGCAGGGCTTTGACGCATTGCAGTTGGTGGTAGCGTGGCCAGATAGTTTTCTCGGTTTTCTTCTTCGTTTCAGGGTCAACCTCAATCGCCACTTGTGCGTAGTGTTCGATAATCTCGCTCAGGCGTGGCTTGGTGAGAATGTCTTCCCACAAATAGGCGGTGCGCTCACCATTTGGATTGACGGGGTTTCCGGCACCATCGTTATAGCCCATGTTGAAGGGCAAGAACCAGCTTTCCTTGCCGCACAACTTGGTGCACATTTGCACGTCCACGTCATCGACGGCGAAATGCACGGCACAACGTTTGTGCATGAACAGCAAGTCTTTCGGGTCGCGCTCGGTGCGGTATTGACGCACGGCGTCGGCGGTGTTCTGCACGGTGAGTTGGTTCTTCAACTCCATCGTGATGATGGGCAGACCATTGATGAGAATCACCACATCCACCGAGAGCTTGGGGTTCGCTTGCGAGTAGTGAAGCTGGCGAATGACGGTAAACTTGTTGAGCGCATACATCTTCTTGCCCACTTGGGAAAGTTCCGAAGGATAAGGCGAATAGAAGAAGAATGTATTGCTCAGATGCTTCACACCCTTGCGCAACACATCTACCACACCACGCTCGGTGATTTCCTTGCGCACACGTTCTAGGAACTTGCGGCGGTTGACATGGGTGTCGAAGATGCGTGAGGTGCGCACCAAGTCGGGCTGGGTGGCACGCAGGAACGCTTCCAGTCGGCCGGTGTCGAGGGCATAGTCACGGTCATAGTCGGTGCTTTGCCCCTGCTCATAGCCATTGACGGTTACCAGATGGTTCACAATCAAGTCTTCAAGAGACTTCTCGGTCATATTGGTGTGTTGCATATAGTCGAAGTGTATTAGTTTTGTTGCACATTGATTTTTCCTGTCACCACATCGGCGATAAGCCGCTGCTTGTACTCTCTCAAGTATTCCACTTGATAGGTGAGTTCCACCACAAGGCGGTCAATCTCAGTGGTCTTGCGGTCGATATAGTCCACAATACCCTGCTGCTCCTCAATAGGAGGAATAGGTATCATAATGTTTCTTTGTTCTGTAAAGCGAGTAGTCCACAAATCAGCTACGATTCCACGTCCCAATCTGTAAAACTCCTCTATAAAATCGTTGCTGCGAAACACATAATGATAATATCTACCATTAACATTGTTCCGCGGTATAAGAACTGTATTGATTAGCGACACTGAACCATCGAAATTTGAAAAACCGCAAGAACCTTTGCGGTCGGAACGAGAGTTAACAACGAAATCGCCTTTACATACTTTTTTACGATTGTCTCCATTATTCGTTTTAACAGCGGTTTCAAGTTGAGGAGTTACACCCTCTTTTGAAACGGAAAGTGCAGGATAATCTTTATCTGATACTTTTTCTCGCCTTTCAGTAAAGTTTTGGCCGACTTTCTCTATACTCCAGTGCTGGGGGATGTCGCCAATCCAGTCGATGCCGCTGGGTTTCATAGGCACATTGGGATTGAGTCCGCGAGTTACTACGCGAGCGATTTCCGCTTGTTTGAACTCTTTGAGCAGTTCAATCTCACGCTCCACTTTTGCTACCAAATCATCAATCGCCGTCGTCTTCTCATCCAAAAACGCCACAATCCCCTCCTGCTCCGCCATAGGAGGAAGAACCATTAAAAGCCTTTTCAGACCAGCATAATTCAAACTTTGACGTAATCCGTCGCCCATGCTATAAAACACTTTATGAATATCATTGGTATGAAGTTGATAATAAAGATAATTTGGCAAAATAGTGTTCCGTGCTTGCAAACTTGTATAAGCTGATGTTACAATGCCTTCTTCTTTTGCAATACCAACTCTTAAACTTCTATGGTCATTTTGTAAGTCTGTTAAACGTAATACTATTATGCCATCTTTAACAACTTGATATGTATCAAAAGAAGCCGGAAGTAAACCATCTGTACCATTTATATCTTTCCTAACTATGGCGCCGTAACTTAATGAAAGCAAATTCTGATGGTGAATGTTTTTGTTGGAGACAAAATATTCAGAAGCAACTTGCGATAAGAAACGAACTTCCCAGTGCTGGGGGATGTCCCCCAGCCACTGCACGCCGCTATCCTTATATGTTTCGTATCGTTTCATTGTTGGTCTGTCTTCTGGTTATTCATTATTCGCTTGGTTTCACGCAATTCTTTTTGCAGCAGCTCCATGCGCTCGCGCAGTTGCTCGCCGGTGGGCAGGGCATCCTGGATGCGGATGTTGTTGTAAGTCGCCATACCCATTGGCGTGCTGATGCCGCGGAACGACCACTGTACCTCGGTGCGGTTCATGTCCGAACAAATGAGTAGCCCAATGCTGGGATTGTCGTCATCTGCTTTCATCAGCTCATCTACGGCGTTGACATAGAAGTTCAGTTTGCCCGCAAATTCGGGTTCAAATGGCTTGACCTTGATTTCACACACGATGTAGCACCGCAAGCGGATGTGATAGAAAAGCAGGTCGATCTTTCGTGACCGTCCCTCAACAAGAATTTCCTTTTGCCGACCGATGAAAGCAAAGCCGGTGCCCATTTCGAGCAGCAAGGCGGTGACGTTGCTCGTGAGGGCATCTTCCAGTTCGGCCTCGCTGTAAAGCTCGTGCCCCACGGTGGCAAAGCCGAAGTCATAATTCTCTTTCAGCACTTCCTGCACGAGCTGACTTTGCAACGCCGGCAGATGTTCGGGGAAGTTGTTGAGAATCTTGCCCTGATGCTGATAGAGATTTGCCTTGATGCAGTTGATGAGTGCCGCTCGGCTCAGTCCTTGCTCTATGGTTCTGCCAATATAGAACAAGGCTTCCTCAATCGACTTGCATTTGGTGAGAATCTCCACATGATGCCGCCATGGAACCAATGCAAAGAGCAATGGGAATTCTGCACCATGTTGGTGCAGTTTCTGCGGTTCAATTTCTGCACCAACTTGGTGCAGTTTTGCATCAATCTGATTTTGTGGTAGTTGTAATTCTCTAACAAGTTGTTGGAGTTTTTGTTCTGCTTGCTCTTTGCAATAGAACTCATACCATTGCTTCATATACCACAAATTCCTCGCAGCAAATCCCTTGTCGCCGGGGAACTCGCGTTGCAGGTCGAGGCTCACTTGTTCCACCACGCCTGCACCCCAGCGCTGCTCGGCTTTCTTGAGCACAAGGTCGCGCCCCAGTTGCCAGTTGAACAACAGTTTCTCGGCATTGACACGCACTGCTGCCTTGACTTGCGCCGAGCGATAGCGATGCTTCAGTTCGGCAATCCAAGTGGCATAGTCTCCGTCGAGATGAATGTCGTGAGAAGTCACGACTTTGGTTTCTTTATTCTTGTTGTCGCTCATTGTCGTCTTTGAGTATTCTCTTGCAGTCACGAGTTGATGCCTAAGATTTTGTTCAACATTCCATCGGTGTTTTCTTCAATAGAGCGGATGTCGGCTGCAATCTCATCGAGCGAGCGCAGTTGCACCGGCTTATAGAAATACTTGGTGAAGCTCAACTCATAACCAATCACGGTTTTTCCCTCGTTGATATAGGCATCGGGGGTGTATGGTAAGACTTCGTTCTGCATAAAGGCTTCTATGCCACCCTCATAGAGTAAAGGCACTTGCTCGGTGTCGCTCAATGCTTTGTCGGCAATGGGCTTGCCGTCGTCGTCAAGCACGATGTCTGCCTCCGGGCAGGTTTCGGCAAAGTATTTCATTAAAGCCTCGTAGTTGGCTTTCTTCCACTTATAGCCATGCTTCTTCGTGGCGGCTTTAGCATCTTCAATAAAGATGTTGAAGTTGGTATAGACCTTGCGTCCCATCTCCTCAAAGAGTCGTGAAAGCCAGTCTTGGAAGTCTTTATACTTCTTGTCGTTGATGCACATTGCTATGCCGTCATTGGTAATCTCGGCTTTCAAGCGCAGGGGGCGTTCTACTGTTATCTCGTAGTAGCCAAACTCCTCGTTGGGGAAGATGCGGCTCTGCTCGTTCTCCACAAAGTCCATGAGCAGTTTTATGATCTTCTTGCGGTCGTCCTCGTTGGTCTCGCAGTTTTTCTCACCGAGGTTCTTGCGAAGCGGAGTTTTAATCTCGGTGGCATCAATGAGTTGCACCTTACCACGGCGACGCGTCTCTTTGCGGTTGGTTACAACCCAAATGAAAGTGCCGATGCCGGTGTTATAGAAGTCCTTTTCGGGCATGGCGATGATGGCTTCAAGCATATCATTTTCGATGATATACTTACGCAGGTTGCTCTCGCCACCACCGGCATTGCCGGTAAATAGGCTGCTGCCGTTGTGCACCTCTACGATGCGAGTGCCAATCTCGCTCTCGTCGTTCATGCGGCTCACGTTGTTGGCGAGGAACAGCATTTGCGGGTCGCCAATGCCCGGCACGAAACGCACTTCTTGGTCGTAGCCGATTGAGCGGTAGAAGCGGCGGTCGGCAATCTTGTCTTTCTCGTTCTCTTTCAAGCCCCATGCTTCCATGTCGGCTTTCCACGGAGTGCCGAAGGGCGGATTGGAGATACAGAAGTCAAACTTCATGCCCGGATGACCGTCGTTGCTGATGGTGCTGCCGCAGAAGAAACGTTCACGCTCCTTGCCGGCGTGCTTGTAGGTGAACATGTTCACGTTGTTGGTGCTCAGCATGAGGTCGGCCTTGCAGGTAGCATAAGTTTCGGGCTGGAGTTCCTGTCCGTACAGGTCAATTTTCACCTGCTTGCCGCGTTTTGCTGCGTTCTCCTTGATGCGCTGCTCGGCAATGGAGAGGATGCCACCGGTGCCACAAGCACCATCATACACCTTGTAGGTGGCCGAGCGCAGACAGTCGGCGATGGGAAGCACGGCGATGTCGGCCATGAGTGCCACATAGTCGCGAGGCGTAAAGTGCTCTCCGGCCTCGGTGACGCTGTTTTCCTCGTTGAACTTGCGGAGCAACTGCTCAAAAAGCGTTCCCATGGTGTGGTTGTCCACACCGGGAAGCTTTTCATTGCCGTTCTTATCGAGGACGGGGTTGATGCCCAAGTTGATATTATCGTCGGTAAACTTTTCTATCAAGCTACCCAATCGCCCCGCGTCGCTCAGGTTATCCACCTGTTGCTTGAGTCGGAACTTCTCGATGATGTCCTGCACATCACGGCTGAAACCGTCAAGGTATTCAAGGAAATTCTGCTTCAAGCGAATGGGGTTCGTCTCGCCACGGAGCGACTTCATGGTGAAGCGCGACGTGTTGCAGAAGGGATAACGAGTGATGCCAAATAGCACCTGTTCCTGCGAAGCCTCTGGGATGGAGCTTTCATCAAGCTGCTTCTTCTGTTTGAGCACTTCCTCATGGGTGGGTTCCAGCAAGATGTCAAGGCGACGAAGCACCATCATGGGCAGGATTACCTTCTTGTAATCGCCCTTGTTGAAGGCGTACACAAGAACATCGTTGGCGATGTTCCATATAAACGAGAATAGCTGGTCGTATTGTGATTGGTTCATATATCGATATGTAAGTTTTTAAGATTTATGTTGCAAAATTTCTTATCATATGTGCGCTCTATCTGCACAGCAAAATATTTAACTTCGTTGAATATTGGCTGCGCCTCAGCAAAACCAATCAAGTTTGGTTTTGCGTTCGGCTTTCGAAATATTTTTTGTATGCGTCCTCAACTTTTTTCATCATCTGCTCGCGCAAGGCTTCGGGAGCAAGCACTTCGATGTCGGCTCCGAACGAGAGCAGTTTCTGCTCCAGTTCAAAGTTGGGAGCCACCTCGATTTGCAAGATGCACTGCTTGCGGTCAACGACGCGCTGCGAGGGGTGAAGCGGTTTTGAAACGATGTAGGGGTATCGTTTCTCGGTAGTGCGGAACACAACGGTTTGTACCGTGGGGTCGTCGGGGACGGTCACGCCCACGATGGTATCGAAGTAGTGGTCAAAGTCAATGTCGGCGGCGATGTAGGCGATGTCGCCCATCGGCTCTATTCCCTTGATGCGGTCGAGCGCATTGACGGTGATTTGACCGGTCTCATCATTGCGCCCGAACAAGAACCAGCGATTGTTGTACTGCTTCAGGTAGTAAGGGTGAATGATGAAGTCCATGTCGCGTCCGCCGTTCTTGTAGGTATGGTAGCTGATTTTAAGCACCTGACGGGCGGTGGCGGCATCAATGAGCGTACCGAGGTGTTCGAGGCCTTCGAGCAATGGGTTCTGCTCGAAGCACACGACGCCCACGCTTTTGCCGTCAAGGTTGAAGCGATATTCGAGGTTGGTAATCACCTCCTCGACCCAGTTGTATTGCGGCAAGCCACGAAAACGCGTCAGCGTAATGATGGCCTGTTGAAGTTGCTGCGCCTCGGCATGGCTCAGCGGTTGCTTGTTGATGCTGAAGCTCGGGTCGGCATAGCGGTAGTAAACCTTCTTGCCGTCGCGCAACTTGTCGAGTTCAATGGAGTAGCCCGCCTCGCTCTCCATGAACTTGATGTCGTCGAAGATCTGACGGCGTTTCACTCCGCCCTCGAAGTTGTAAGAGAGCAAAGCCTCGTTACATTCATCGATTAGGTCTTCGATGAAATACTTGCGCCGCGTGTCACGGAAACAGCGGTCGAGCGTACGATAGCGAATATTTGCGTTCTTGTTTACCGGCATGATGTCTTGCAGTTTTTTAGGGCGGCAATAGGATTAAAAATCCTGTTGTAATAACCAACAAAGTTACGAAATTATATTTTATATAAGGTGCATTAACGGGCAAATTGTTGAAAACTTGACGGTTTTTCCTCGAAAAATCCTCATCTCACCTCATGACGAGGTCGTTTTTGAGCGATTTTAATGGTAAAAACGCGCAACAAATCATCTTTTCACACGCCTTGCGGCTGCAAAGGAAAAGCGTTAGTGTGCACTCTATCTGCACAGCAAAAATTTTTTTTCAAAAAAAAACCACTCAAAGAGCGATTTCAGTGTATCAAGAAACAATTAAGCGGAAACATTGACTATCGCAACATTATTGCCGTTAAATAATCGCGTAGATAAACATGTACTTGCACTGCAACTGTTTTTGCTTTCACGGAATACATATAACGACCGAAGTCCGCTCAACACAGTGTGAACGGACTTCGGTCGATATGGCTGAAAACCTTATGCAATCTCAATCACGCGAGCCTCATGTTGCGGAGCAACACGCTTGGGTAGGGTGATGGTCAACACACCGTCGTGAGCTCCGGCTGTGATCGCGTCGCGATCCACGTTGTCCGGCAAGAAAAAGGTGCGATGAAACTTGGTGTAGCCGAACTCGTGGCGCAAATAACGTTCCTTGTTGCCCTCGGTCTTCTCCCCGTTGCTCTCGCTCTTGTGCTCGAGGTTGACAATCAGGTTGTCTCCACTCGCGTCAAGCGAAACGTGTAAGTCCTCGCGACGCATGCCTGCTGCGGCAAGTTCAATCGTGTACTCGTTCTCACGCTCGATAATGTTGATGGCAGGTGTCACCGTTGCTGTGCAAGTGGTGTCAAACAATGCGTTAAACACATCGGGAAACAGGTTGTGATTGGTTGTTCTCATTAACATAGTAGTGTCCTCCTATATTGTTTAAATTGTTAATAATTCGTTTTGTTCGCGCTCGCTGTGTTGCTTGCGTTCGCTTTATATTCTGCACAGTGTATGCCAAAGAATTCGGTTATGTCAAAATGGCACAAAACAATCTTGCTTACTGTCAATATGTCGCTATTGTTGTGACAAAATAGCACGAATCGCTCTATTGCTGTAATTCGAGAGGGGGATGGGGTGGTGAAATCGTAAAAATAGTGTCATTGTCGCCTTTGATTGTATGAGTCTTTTCCTTACCTTTGCAACAATGAATGAACTCGTTGAAATACTGCACGAGAGAGCCTGTTCACTCGTGCTGCGTGACACTAACGGTGACGTGACAACTTACGACAAGCCGGGTGTGCGCGATTTGATATGGTTGCTCGATAACGACCCGAGCCGCCTGCAAGGGGCTTGTGTTGCCGACAAAGTGGTGGGCAAGGCAGCAGCGGGATTGATGTTGCGCGGTGGCGTGGACGAGGTGTACGGCACCGTGATGAGCAGACAAGCATTGCCGTTGCTCAACGATGCCAATGTGAAATACTCTTACGGCACACTGGTTGAACGCATCGTGCAGCCGGTGGGTGATAATCGATGCCCGTTGGAACTCATCGTGCGAGATGCCACAACCGCGTCGCAGGTAGAACATTTATTAAGGGAGCATTTTGCCGAACGACGTTTGACCATGAAGAGCGATAGCGATGCTGAAAACGTTTTGAGTTAAACCAATGTCAAGTGTATAATAACTTTATCGAAATATAACACAATTATGAGCAAATCAACTGCTATTCACCTTTACTCGCTTGACTATAGCGAGGGTCGCACCTACCTGTATGCGACTTTATTTATTATCGGCAATATATTGGTGCCCCGGTTGTGCCACCTCATTCCTCAGGGGGGCTTAATGTTGTTACCGATTTACTTTTTCACACTCATTGCCGCCTACAAATTCGGTTGGAAAGTAGGACTGCTCACCGCAGTGGTGTCACCGTTGGCAAACTCGTTGTTGTTCGCCATGCCGGCACCGTCGATGTTACCTGTCATCATGGTTAAATCGGTCTTGCTCGCGCTGTGCGCATCGTGGGTGGCTCGTCGCTCCGGTGGGGTGAGTGTGCTCGCCCTGGTTGCCGTTGTACTGATGTATCAAGTATCGGGGTCGTCAGTCGAATGGTTGCTTACCGGTTCTGTAGCAGCTGCACTTCAAGACTTCAAGTTGGGCGTGCCGGGCATGTTACTGCAAGTTTTCGGTGGTTATGCTGTTCTTAAATATCTGTTGGCGCGATGAAACCGTTAGGCTTCGGATTGATGCGTTTGCCGCTGACTGATGCTGCCGACCCGACATCAATCGACATCGAGCATGTCAAGACAATGGTCGACTTGTTTTTAGAGAGAGGATTTACCTATTTTGACACTGCCTACACCTACCACGGCGGTCGCAGCGAGGCGGCTTTTCGCATGGCAGTCTCGTCGCGTTATCCTCGCGAGCGTTTCTCGATAACCGACAAGATGCCTTGCTGGGCGGTGAACACCGTTGATGACCTTGAGCGCATCTTCAACGAGCAGTTGGAACGGTGTGGCGTGGAATACTTCGACTACTACTGGTTGCACTGCTTGAACGTGGAAAACGTGCGACGCATGGATAGGGTAGACGGTTGGGGATTTATCGCGCGTAAAAAGGCTGAGGGTTACATCAAGCACATCGGTTTCTCGTTCCATGACGAGTCGGCGTTGCTCGCTCGCTTGCTTGATGAGCACCCCGAGATAGAGTGTGTGCAGTTGCAAATTAATTACCTCGATTGGGATAGCCCCACCATAGAGGCGGCAACGTGCTACGACTTGTGTGTTAAACACCGCAAGAAGGTGATTGTGATGGAACCGGTCAAGGGCGGTTCGCTCGCCACTGTTCCTCCCGAGGTAGCACGCTTGTTCGAGCAACGCAATCCCGGTGCGAGCCCGGCATCATGGGCTGTGCGATATTGCGCTTCGCTGCCCGAAGTGATAATGGTGTTGAGCGGTATGAGCAATCTTGAGCAGGTTGATGATAACACCGGTTATATGCAGCGGTTTGTGCCGTTTGACGAGAGTGAACACGACATCGTCAAGCGAGCGGCTGCAATCATCAAGGAGGCTATTGCAATCCCCTGTACCGCATGCCACTATTGTACCGACGGTTGTCCGCAAGGAATATGTATTCCCGAGTATTTCCACATTTATAACACCTTGCATTACTTCGGTGAGACTCAACGCATCAACACGACCACCTACTACGGTGTGTTGTCGAAGTCGCACGGCAAACCGGGCGACTGCATCGAGTGCGGACAGTGTGAGGCACATTGTCCGCAACACATTGATATAATTGATAACTTAAAACTGGTCGCCGAGCGATTTGAATTTTGAAAAAATCACTTCTTACAACTGTTGCGCTGGCTCTGTCGCTCACCCTCGGTGCGCAAACCGATTCTATCGCACTTGACGAGATTGTCGTGACCGGCTCTCGAGTCGCCGCCGACGCGCGTTTGTTGCCGATGACGGTGACGGTTATCGGGCGCGACGTGTTAGCATCAAGTCACAGTTCGTCGGTGTTGCCTGTCGTGATGGAGCAGGTGCCGGCATTGACGGTCACCTCGCGTGCCGTGATGGGGTATGGTGTGTCGACCGGTGCTGCGGGTGGTATCAACATGCGTGGCATTTCGGGGGGTGCCGGACAACTGCTCGTACTCATTGACGGCATGCCGCAATATAACGGAATTTTCGGTCACCCCATCAGCGACAGTTACATGACCATGATGACCGAGCGCGTGGAGGTGTTACGCGGACCGGCATCGGTTTTATACGGTTCCAACGCGATGGGTGGCGTTATCAATATTGTAACACGCGGTATGGCAACCGATGGCGTGAAAACCGACCTCAACGTGGGTGCCGGCAGTTACGGGACGTTCAATGCCGAGGCGACGTTGGCGGCTCGGCATGGGGGCTTTAGCGCAACGGCATCGGCGCACTACGGGCGCAGTGATAATCATCGTCCTCGCATGGGCTTTGAGCAATACGGAGGCTACGCATCGGTCGGGTATGACCTGTCGGCATATTGGAAAACGCGCCTCGTTGCCGATGTCACTCATTTCAATGCTTCATATCCCGGCTCAACGTCGGCATCGCTATACGATGCCGACCAGTATATCACGCGCGGCGTTGTATCGGCTGCGGTCGAAAATCACTATGAGCACATCGGTGGCGCTTTCACGGTGTTCTCCAATTTCGGACGTCACAAGATAGACGACGGCACGACCGATACGGCACAGCCCACTCAGCGATATTTCCGTTCTAAAGACGCACTCACCGGCGTGTCATTATATCAAACGGTGCATGCCTCGACTACCACCGATGTTACAGCAGGTGTTGACTTTGTCCACATCTATGGCAATGCTTATTATACATCAAAAGCCACGGGCGAGGTTATTGATACACCAAACAAGCAGAGTGGGCGCTCCTATCGCAACGAAGTCGCCGTCTATGCGAAAGCCCGGCAAGGTGTGTGCAAGTGGCTGTCGGTCGATGCCGGCTTGAGAATGGATCATCACAGCATCACAGGCACCGAGTGGATTCCGCAAGCCGGGTTGGTGGTCGCTCCTCGTGATAATGGCGAGGTGAAATTATCGGTGAGTAAGGGCTTTCGCAACCCTACTATGCGCGAGATGTACCTCTATCCGCCCTCTAACGAGCAACTTGAGCCGGAACGCATCATGAATTACGAACTCTCATGGCATCATCGACCCGGAAAACTGCGTTACGGTGTCAATTTGTTCTATCTCAATGGGGATAACATGATACAAACCGTTGAGCGAAAGAACGTTAATACCGGTAAAATTGAAAACTGCGGCATGGAATGTGATGCCCGATATCGCATTAACAATCATTGGACGCTGACTACCAATCATGCTTTTTTACACATGGAGCACCCTGTTATTGCCGCGCCACAGTACAAGGGATTCGTCGGTGCACAGTTTGACTCTCGCCGGTGGCACGTCCGCTCCGGATTGCAGGTCATAGCCGGATTATTCACTGCGGTAGGGGAGAATGAAACGAAGGAAAATTTCTGCCTCTTGAACATCGCCGCCGATTACGCCGTTGCCAAAAGTGTGACACTGTGGCTTACAGGCGACAACCTCTTGGCGCAACGTTACGAGTACAACAGCGGTTACCCTATGCCTCGCGCCACTTTCATGGCGGGTGTCAAATTGTCGTTTTGAGTGTACGCGCGCCCTCCGGTGCTGATGATACTGATTTGCCGGTGCGTAAATTATGCATCGGCAAAAATTTTACCGTCGTCCAAAGTGATTTTAAGCGTGGTGTACTCGCTGTGAAAGTCGTCAGTCAGACGCTTTAAATAACGTTCACATTCCCACTTGCACATGGGCAAGTCGTGCAACAAGTAGTTTCCACAAGTCTCGGGTGTCGTGGCGGGAACCTCGGTTTGTGTCATTATCCACTCTATACAATCGATAGTCAGCCTGCGAATGTCGGCGACCGTATATTCGCCTGTCATCACCACGTACATGCCGGTCAAGCACCCCATCGGTCCCACATACACGACATCGTCTTTGACAGGGGAGTTGCGGAACCAAGTTGCCATCAAATGTTCTATACTGTGCATCGCTGCCGGTGCCACTGCCGGCTCCTTATTTGGCTCGGTAATGCGTAGGTCAAAGGTGGTGAAGGCTTTATCCTTGCGCGACACGTATATGCCCGGTTTTAATTTGGTATGATCGATGGTAAAACTTTGTATTACTTCCATAATTCGGTTGTCGATTACTGTGTCTTGTTTGACACACAAAGGTAAACAAAAAATGGGACACCTGCAAACCCTGTGTAAGATGGTAACGTCGGGTATCGTCGAGACCGCTGTCCGTCACAGCGCGCGTCAACCGCACTATCGAGTAAACAGTGTTGCGATCATAGCTCATCGCTTGACGCAACCTCATCAAATCCCCACCTAATGACCGCTTCGCTGTCATACGTGCACCCAATGCCGCACGATAGCCCTTCTTGCCATAGGCACCCACCGGCATCGCCTCTACAGCCGGCGACACACTTGCACCAACGGGTTGCGTTGCCATTCGGGTTCTCGCCGCAGCCTCCTCTTTTGGTGGTGTGCCCTCTTGGTCTGCCTGCGCTACACGGATAACGAAAGTTAAAGTTTGACGAGTTTCCTACACACGCGGTCAAAAAGACTGTTTATGTTGCTCGATTTGGGACATTGCGGTGACAGTCGCAGTGCCCTTTCGGGCTCACATATTTTACCCTTTGGGTAAAAAGTTATTCATGGGGTGGGGTATCTCGAGAAAAATACTTACCTTTGCAATTGCGAAAGGGCGAAAATCTTCGCTTTTCACCTGCAAAAAGACCTAAGAATTTTTACTTTCATTCGCTCAAGGTGACAATTTAATCTATGTTGATGAATTGAAACTTGAAAAAGAATTTAGGAAAAAAAAGATAGGTATTTCAAAGACTTTGCACGATCTCGAACAAAGAGGAGTTGTAAGGTGTGTTGAGGTGCGTTATGATTTTAAGAACTCTAAAATCAGTACAGGTTTAAATGGAATAAATAGAATAAATAGAATATTCTTGCCATCATCAAATATCTACCCGACTTTGGTAGCTAGTGATACTAATGATTACGTTTCAACAGTTGCAATTGAGGGACACTCGATTAAAGAATGGCGAGAACAATTCATGAAAAAGGTTTATCAAGCCGGGAAATATAGGCAAATCACAAAATCGGAAGCTTGTAGAATACAAGGTTTCCCTGCCGATTTCATTCTCCCGCAAGCACGCGCCAGATGGATGAAATTGATTGGTAATAGTGTTGCTGTGCCGGTTATACGAACTATTGCACAATCTATTGTTGAAACCGGAGTTTTTGATTGTAACTGATGATGAAACTCATTATTAATGCATTAATTGCACTTGTTTCTTGCATTATCGGATACTCTGTGAAGTCTTATTTCAGCAAAAAAAGGTGGGAATATTACTGATAAAGAGGGTTCAAGAGGCATTTCTTACGAAACGGAGAAAGGCAAGATTCTTGCCACAAAGGAAGAATATTGCCGAGATAACATAAGTTGTCGAAGACTTAGCCCGACTTGAACGTTGAAAAATTTTTCGGCGTTCAAGTCGGCCTAATAACAAACAGATGTGATTCCGTTGGGATTCGAACCCAAGACCCACAGCTTAGAAGGCTGTTGCTCT
>CALDIF010000092.1 GCA_937901905.1 uncultured Porphyromonadaceae bacterium
GCGTCTATCTCTCATAAATTCTCGTAAATCTGTAATTAGTTTAATTCGTGAAATTCGTAGTTAATTTCTTGTCCGACCGGTCTGACACATCGTCGCCCGTCGGGCGAGACAGTCTGTAATACCCCCGTTTGGAGCGCGACAGCGCGACAAGCGGGGCTTTTTTTTTAAATTTATTTTTAGTATCTTTGTAGCACGAACGGTAGGCGAGTGTAATAACGTCAGTTAAAACGCTAATAATCAATTAATGGACTATTCAATTGTTAACTTCTTGTCCCTATTGGGAGCCGTAGGATTATTCTTGTACGGCATGAAGGTCATGAGCGAGGGTTTGCAAAAAGCGGCGGGGTCGCGCCTGCGCAGTATTCTCGCTGCAATGACTAAAAATCGCTGGATGGGTATGCTCACCGGTATTGCCATCACTGCATTGATACAAAGTTCCAGTGCGAGCACGGTGATGGTAGTGAGTTTCGTTAATGCCGGATTGATGTCGCTCGAGCAGAGCGTGTCGGTGATTCTCGGCGCTAACCTCGGTAGCACGTTCACCACGTGGATTGTGACCTTCTTCGGCTTCACCGTTAACATGGGGGCTTTCTTGTTGCCTATACTCGCGCTCGCGGTGCCCATGCTGTTCACCAAGAAAAGCAAGTGGAAGAGCATCAGCGAGTTCCTCATCGGCTTCGTGTTCCTGTTCATGGGGCTGGGGCTCATCGGCGAGAACGTGCCCGACCTGTCGAAGTCGCCCGAACTGTTCGCTGCTCTGCAGGACTACACGACAATGGGCTTCTGGTCGTTGCTGATATTCTTCGTCTTCGGCATCATCGTGACGCTCATTATCCAGTCGAGTGCGGCAACTATCGCCATCGTGCTCATCATGAGCAGCAAGGGGTGGATACCGTTTGACATGGCTTGCGGCATCGTGCTGGGCAGTAACGTCGGTACGACCATCACGCCGCTGTTGGCATCGCTCGGCGGTAACCTCACCGCCAAGAAAGCCGCGGGTGTGCACCTCGTTTACAACTTGATAAGCGCGGCGTGGATGCTGGTGATATTCTTCCCCTTTGTCGACATGATAGTGTGGCTCACCAAGTTGTTACACTTCGGCGACCCGGAGCAACTGTATGCCGTGGTACACGGCGGCGGCACGCCCGGTCCGGCAATGCAGGCTGCCACGTCGTGGGGACTCACCGTCTACCACACCGTGTATAACATCTTGAGTCTCGTGCTCATGATAGGCTTCACCGGCGTGCTGGTCAAGGTGGTGAACTACTTCCTCAAGAGCGAGAACAAGGTCGACGAGGAGTCGCAGTTGAAGTATATCAGTGCCGGCTTGGTGGGTGCCGCCGAGTTGAACATCTTGCAGGCACAAAAGGAGACTGTGGTGTTTGGCGAACGTGTGGAGCGCATGTTCGGCATGGTCAAGTCGTTGGTTCACACCAAGATAGGCACCGAGGACTTTGAGAACCTGTTGGAACGCATCTACAAGTATGAGGAGATTGCCGACCGCATGGAAATCGAGATAGCCAACTTCTTGAACCTCGTCATGGACGGCAGGCTGAGTTTCAACTCCAAGATGCGCATCTCGACGATGCTGAACATCGTGAGCGAGTTGGAGTCGATGGCCGACAGTTGCAACAACATCGCCAAGACCCTCGTGCGCAAGTACGAGGCGGACGCCCATTTCGACGAGTACAACTACAAGAACATCGACCGTATGTTGAAACTCGTGAGCGAGGCGATGACCAACCTGATGATTATCTTGATTGACATGGACGGCGCGAGTACCGACGACCTCACGCGTTGCTACGACAAGGAGCGCGAAATCAACGAATTCCGCAACCACTGTCGCACCGAGAATATCGAGAATATCAATGCCAAGAAATATCCCTATGAGGCGGGCATCCTCTATATCGACATCATCTGCGAGGCGGAGAAGTTGGCCGACTTCATGGTGAACATCGTCGACAACGTTGAGGATCAGTTGCGTCGCAGCACCCAAGAGGAGGACGGCACCATATTGCCCGAACTTAACCCCGAGAAACTCGCATCAAGCCGTTGACAACTTGCGAAACTTGAATTAAGTAATAACCATTTAACATTAGCACGTATATGAAACCGTTGAAAGGCACAAAGACCGAGCAAAACCTGCTCGAGGCATTCGCCGGCGAGTCGATGGCTCGCAACAAATACACCTATTTTGCCTCGAAGGCTAAGAAAGAGGGCTATGAGCAGATAGCCGCCATCTTCGAGTTGACCGCCGCCCAAGAGAAGGAGCACGCCAAGATGTGGTTCAAGTTGCTTGAGGGTGGAGCCATCAAGCCCACTACCGACAACCTGCGCGCCGCAGCCGAGGGTGAGAACTTCGAGTGGACCGACATGTACCTGCGCATGGCACGCGAGGCACGCGAGGAAGGCTTCGACGAGATAGCCGAGAAGATGGAGGGTGTCGCCGCCATCGAGCGCGCTCACGAGGAGCGTTATCGCCGCTTGCTCGAGAACGTGGAGGGCGACCTCGTGTTCTCACGCGACGATGAGCGCATTTGGCAATGTCGCAACTGCGGCCACATCGTGGTTGGCAAGCGTGCTCCCGAGGAGTGCCCGGTGTGCAATCATCCGCAGGCATACTTCGAACTCAAGGCCGAGAACTATTGATTCTCAGTGACCGTGATAAAGCAGCGACGGCTGATAGAGCGTGAGCGCGACATGGAGCGCGCTCACGCTCTATCATCTCGACCGACGGGCGAGCCGCTGTTGCCGACATCTATGATGGATTGTGATGAAGTTCCTCTACGAGGCACTTGCCTCGCAACACCGCTTTCACCAAGCGTCGCACATCTTCGACGTGCTCGCATGGTGGTTGAATAAAATGCTCTCACTCGACAATTATTGAGCAAGCTCATAATTGTGCTCGTTTAATCGCATTTTTCGAACAAAGTCGGGTCTCCGACCCGCCTGACCTCTCCGAGGTCATCATCTCTCATAAA
>CALDIF010000093.1 GCA_937901905.1 uncultured Porphyromonadaceae bacterium
GGAGGCATTGATATCAATCTTCCCATCAACAGTCATCTTGAGTTCATTCCCCTTGATCTCCTTTCGGGCCTGTTCAAGAATCTTGATGATCAGATTACAATAGTCCACATTCGAACCTCCTGCTTGCTTGTTCTTGAGTTCAACCTCTACAAGCATGTTGTTGAGAACCTCCAGTCGTCCTGTTTCGGTTGCTATACGGAAATCTTTATTCTGAAGGACATACTCTGCTCGCCGACGAGTTATCAGGTCTCTATTCTCTACATAGAACTTCTTGAGTTCCTCCTCGGGTATCTTTATCCGATACTCTTTTGCCATTACCTTAGCAGTGTCCTGTATCGTGTAGAACTTCCCAAGAAGTTCAAGAATCGTTCCTGTGTAGTCAACAATGTTTCTGGGCTTACGAGAACGGATTCCAAGGGCCTTATTTAACTCCAACACAGCACGCTGATAGGCTCTGTCCAATTTCAAATAGTGGAGCCTCTTGGCATTTACCCTCTGAACATCTGTCGTTGTCCCACCATATGTCTTGATAACCGTTCCTGGGTTCACAACCTGTTGGAAGTCTATCTCACTCAAGGCGAGAGCCATGACATTGAGGACTGTGTGGTAATAGGACGTTATCAATTTAATGACATCGGACACGTGGATGCCGGTGAGACAATTGTGGACATCAGTTACAGTTACGACATCAACGGTATGGTACAGGTGAGCGCGTTACAACGCGAGACCGGCAGGAATTTGGTGCCCGAGAAAGTGCCTTTGCCCGATGATATGTCATGGCTGTACGGCAGTCCCCAAGGTATGGGTTCCAATTCGGGACGCTTGTCGATAATCATAACGGTTGACTTGAGTTACAGTATGATGGGTCGTCCCCTTGATAAGGCAAAAGATGCCGCCCGGGAATTTATCAGAACCATTGATATGGAGCGCGCTGTAGTGTCCATACACCAGTTTAGCGACACGGTGCACCCCCTGTGTGAATTGACCTCCGACACGAGTCGCCTGGAACGTGCTATCAACAATATGAGTCTTGAAGGTGCCAACCTTGCCAACCCGTTAAAAGAGGCATGCGAGGTTTTGGAACCTCAATTATCGGGCAGTAAGCCGGTTATCATAGTCTTGACCGACGGACGCTGGACAAGTAAAAACCGCGCCATCAAGACGAGTGACCATTGTCGCGCTGTGGGTATCGACATTATTGCTATAGGCTTCGGCTCTGCCGACAAGGAGTTCCTTGAGCGCATCAGCACCATCTCGTCGATGACCGACCTTGACCACCTCGTGGAGCAATTCGGTACTATTGCCCAAGAGTTGAATTCCGGTGGGTTGTCTCGCATGTGAGCAGACCGGGTAGTTCACACTTTGATGACAGATAATAGATAGAGTAAGGATATATCAGCCACAACGCCAATAACCCTGTACTACATGAGCAATATATTCACCATAATAAAAAGTCTTTACAATTTTGTCCCCGGCAAACCCATTAACGAGGAGGAAGTCAAAAACGCATTGAAAAAAATGCGTTCACGCTCAGCGACCACCAATGCCAAGTTGAGTGCCGAGATTACAACCATATTGAAGCAAATCGAGACCACACCCGGCTTGATTAAGCAGCATGCAGCCGAGTTTGCCGACCTTGAACGCAAAGCGGTCGAAAAACTTAAAGCCGACTTGATTGCCGAGGCTAAATTGCTTGTAGTGGGAGGCTCGATTGCACCTGAACAACTTGATCACCTGGCAAATAAGTACAAGGACTTCAAGCGCGATGAGATATTGAGCATGATAGGAGCGAGCGTGGCAACCCCCAAGAAGTTCAAGTGGTCCCCCCCGGCGGGCTATGATGCCATACAGGAACTCGGTGACACGGTGATGGGTGACATAGGTCGCAACCTCGCTGAGTTGGGTTGCTCGTCGTTATACGACGTGCTGGGTGTTCCGTCAAATGCTGCGACAGCAGCAATTCAAGCAGCCATTGACAGTCAATATAAAGCGTGTAGCGGTTGGCAACCGAGCAATCCCAAGAAGGTGCCCACCAACACGTTGATAGGTCACTGCAAGTCGTTATTGCTTGATGCCGCTTTACGTGCCCGCTATGACAAAACAGTCGGTAACCTCGCTTTCAAACCGGTTAAAGCAGCCATAGAACTCATAGCCAAAGGAAACACTCGTGTGATCGACGGTCAAAAACTCGCTCAGATGCTTAAACAGTGCGTCGACGGAGGTATGGGCAAAGATGAGGCGGAATATAAAATCTACAAGGAGGCTCTCGCGTGTGGCGTGACGATTATTGAGAGCATGGGGGGCAATGCCGGTGGAGTACGCTTGTGTCGCTTCTGCTCGAGTGTGTTGCCCGACAAGGTGCCGATATGCCCCTCTTGCAGTATGCCGGTGAATGTGACTTGTCCCAAGTGCGGACACACGTCAAGTGACCAAAACGAGCGTTTTTGCACCCACAATGGCTGCGGTTTCAACATCTACGGTATGCGTCGTGCCCCCGAGGCTCTCAACCGTGCGAAACAAGCCCTTGTTGCCGGTGACATTGCCCAAGCGACATTGCAAGTGAATGATGCTGCCGACGCGTGGCCCGGTATGGAGGGAATAGCGGCACTGCGTCGTCAGTTGGATAATATCAAGGTCGAGGCGGGCAAGGTGGAAACGGAGGTAACACGCCTCGCTAAAGAAAAGAAATATTTTGCGGCATTACCGTTATTGGGACGCATGGGCAGCGTCAACGCGGCACTTGCCAACGAGGTGCGCTCCAAGACCGATGCCGCGACACGGTTAGTGAAGCAAGCCGCAACGGTTACCGATGTCAACAAGCGCATTGACATGTATATGCAGGCACTTGACCTGTGTGCCGATTGTGTGGAGGCGCAAACCAAACTCGCCTCTGTGCCGCCGGCACCGCCTGCAGGCATTAATGCCGAGGCTACCGGACAGTCGGTAAAAGTGCAGTGGTCACCCGTTACATCACGATTTTTGCATATCACCGTGTTGCGCAAGCAGGGGGCGGCTCCAACATCTCACGACGATGGCATCGTGATAGCACGCGACGTGACCTCGTCAACCGTCACCGATACCCAAGTCAAGCCGGGTGTCAACTACTACTATGCCGTTTACAGCAAGTGCGGTGACATCAAGAGTGCGCTCGCTGTCGACCCGTCGCCTGTAATGTTGGCGGCTGACATTGACCCGTCGCAGGTGTCAATGGTTGTGTCAAGCACCAGCGTTACCGTGAGTTGTGTGTTACCCGACGGCGCAATAGGTTTGAATGTTCAACCCCGTGGCGGAAGTTCCTATTTTGTCAACGGCAACACATTCACCGAGAGCGGGCTACGACCCGACACCCCCGTGCAATATCGCGTGGTGACCGTGTTTGCCGATGCTGCCGGACATCGAACACTATCGCCCGGAGTGACCTTGACGCTCACGGCAACGGCACCGCCCCAACCGGTGTCACTCGCTGTGAACGACGCTGAACGTGAAGCGCGTTTGTCGTGGGGAACTCCTCCCGCCGGACAAAACGTGATTATATTTTGGTCTCAAAGCGAACCTTTCAGCCAACATCTCAACGACACGGTGAACGTGAGTACGATGAAGTATAAGCGCTTGCAGGTGAGCGGCAACTCATGCACGGTTAATAAGGATTTTGCCGGGACACGTTACTTCTTGCCGGTGACGGTCAAGGGCAACTTGGGGGTGGCCGGCGAGCCGGTGAAAGTGCGCAGTGTGGTGGCTCCCGAGGGCGTGACGTTCAATCGTGACGGCAACCGCATCAACGTGGCGTGGAACTGGGATAGAACGGAGCGCATCGTGTTGGTGTTCACCGCGAGGGGTGAGCAACGAGTGGAGTTCACGCGCGAGTCGTGTCCCGATGCCAAGCACTCGTTTGTGTGCCCCGACTCGGTCGAGTCGGCGCGCGTTGACGTGTACAACAGCGTGGAAGGCGAGTTGTCCTCGCCCGTATCTCACACCATTGTGTTACGTCGCATGGAACTTGAGTTCAAGGGCGTGAGACAAGGAGGTTTCCTGTTCATGAGGAACAATAAATTCACACTGACGTTGTCGTGCAAGGCACCGTTGCCGTGCAATGTCAAAGTGTATGTGGGCGAGGGGAGCGTTCCTCTCAACCTCGCCATACGTACCCCTATCGATGAGATAAAAAGCAACGAGGTCGTTGTCGGTGCTGACACCGAGATTGCGTTAATATACAAGCCGTCCAAGAAAGTGCCATTGCACTTCTTGCTGGTACCTGCCGACCCAAAAGCACAAATGGTGATTACCCCCGCGTCAATAGAGGTGAAATGACGATTATTAACTCTAAAATGATGATGCAATGATTTTCTTCGATAAAATTACTTGTCCCTATTGTTTCATGAAGTTCTCGAGTCGTGAAGTGGCATTCCGTTGCCCCAATCGCAACTGTGCCTCGTTCAACGAACCGGATCGTCCGTTGTTGACCTTTTACGGCAAGGTGCCCGATGACAACATCAAGGGACACATCGTGGCAAATACCGGCTGGCGGCTGACGATGCCGCAAGGTATGAAGTGCGACGTTTGTTCTCAAGTGAGTTACACCATGACTTGTCCCCATTGCCACAACAATTTGCCTAAAAATCTTGTTAGGGAGGGCGGACGTATCATTGCTATCGTGGGAGCACGTAACAGCGGTAAGACCAACTATATCACTGTGTTGATCGACGAGATGTTCAGACACATGTCAAAGTTGGGAGACTTTGCCGTGCAAGCGATGGATTATCCGAACAGTCAAAAATTGAGTACAATAAAGCGCTATAGTGAGAAATTCCACAAGCAGTTGTACGAGCAGGGTACATGTTTCGAGGGAACCGACATCAACGATGAATTGACACGCGTGCCACTCATCTATCAGTTGAGTCAGGATAGGCAAGACCCCACATTCCTCGTGTTCTACGATACTGCGGGTGAGAATTTTGCAAACATTCTCGGTCACATGACCGGTGCCGTCGGCACGAGTGAGAATGCTGACGTGAAATTCCTCAAGTCTGCCGATGCAATCATCTATTTGCTTGATTCATTCACCATTCCGAGTGTACATCAAGATTTGGCATCAACCCTCAAGTTGCCACCTATCAGCGCGGCAAATCCCAAGTTTGATGACATTTTCCCGATGTTGAAGCAGTATTTTGAGCAGTTACCCGACAAGGAAACACGCCGTTTCCAACGCACACCTATTGCATTCGCCTTCAGCAAATTCGATGCCGTGCTCAATCACCCGACCTTGGCTCAGGCACTGCCAAATCTAAATAGTGACACCAACAGCCGTTTTCTCGACGGTCGCGGATTTGACCTGAATGACCTTGACAGTGCCAGCAGTACTATTGAAGCAGCATTGCACGAGTATTGGCATGAGGACAATTTCCTCAATATAGTACACCAATTTTTCCGGAATTACCACTTCTTCGGCTTCTCGGCACTCGGTTCGGCTCCGACTACGGGCAACAAGGTAACGGGCGGTCCCAAGCCCTATCGTGTACTTGACCCTCTCTTGTGGACCTTGCATCAGTTAGGCTACAAGTTCAAACCTCGCACGTGATTGCCGATAGGCTGCACTTCAACTTTCCATCACTTTTTTAACCACCCGGCAGCGCGCCGTGTAACAACGGGCAATGCTGTAAATAATAATTCAACAAAAATGAAATTGCGATACAGCCAATTGGTCTACGCTTCAACCGAGAAGTCAATAGTTACCGGTCGTGCCGGATTTGGCATCAGGACTCATAGCAGCGACATTGACGGACTTGAAGCCGAGCGCATCAACACGTCAATGCGCCTGAACATGAGTGTTGACTGCCGTCCGTCGTTGGAGCAGTTGCGCGCCACGCCCGAAGTGCTTGACAGTGTACCTCAAATATACAGTTTCAAGGTGTTTACCGATAATGGAAAACATGCTTACGCGGTGGGCAGGGCTACCTACCTTGCTGCGGACTACGGCTTTTTCTCGGGTGACGAGGCTTTCCAGCGCATCGGCTCCAACTACTTGGCTCACACGCTCGTGTTCGACAAGGTTCCGTCGCCGTTGGTGTTCCGCTTGGCGATGACCGACAATGTTTTCTTGCCGCACAACAGGCGAGTGTCGCCTGATAACGGCGAACTCGTGGCTCTCGTCTCGGGAGAACCTCAAGCCCTGCCCACAGGAGAACTCGATGTTACCGATCTTGCAGCATTGCAAGTTCCCGTTGACGAGCGTCTCGCTCACATCGCTATAGCATTGATGGAGGCTCGCCGGCTCAAGTGGGCTCACCCCGATAATGTCATGGGGGTGGTGATAAAGGCTTGGGCTGACGACACGCGCGAGTTGGTTGCAGCCTTGTCGGTGTTGCCTGTAGAACTCACGCGTGACCTCTCGTTTGTCACGGGCTATAACAAAGGTGGCATGCCCTTGGATTGTAACATGGTTATGGTTGACCAAACGTGTACCGATATTCCCAATGATGAATACAATATCACAGTGAACATGATGGACGCCGTTGACACCGACGGTCATTATCCGGTCACCAACATTAAATTTAACAGCCTGTATGACCATCTGCTCACCCTCGCTGCCGGCGGTGATGCCGTGGTGGTAAACAAGTTTGTCACGCTGTGCATGTCGACCGAGCCCGATGCTGTCGACCTTGACATGACAATTAAGATGTTCTCACTGTGCCAGACAGCCGCGCCACTCGAGCCGGGCGATATCGAGCCTTCACGCTTGTCGGGATTGTTGGCGGCGATGAAGAATTTGCCCGAAGATTGGGTTAAAATGGCATGGGTCAAGTTGAACGATGTTATTGAGGCGGGATTGCAATTGGGCAACGAGCGTGAACGCATTAACGCCTTGCTGGCTTGTCGGACGGTGCCTGCCGGACGATTGAACATCACCGACGGAGCACGACGAGCGGTGCGTGACGTGATGTTTGATGAAATTGACCCGCAGTTGGGAAACACCTGTCGTGAGGTCGCTCCCGATGCATTAATCTCGTTGATCTCGACAGTCGACAAGGTGCCGTATCATTGTTTCGCAGCGGTAATGAACACAGTGAGCGATGTGACAGTGTGGAACGAAATGCTGCGTTACTATTTCGGGGAACAACTCACGTCGTCGGCAGGGACGGTAATACCGTTATTATTGCGCTCACAAGTGAAGTCGGTGGGCAGTGTCATCAACTATTTGTTCCCTCGCAACACTCATGCCGGAGCGGTGATAACGGCACTGTTGGGAGACCCCTCCGAGGAGGTCAAGCGCGCCACACCGGCGATTATTGCCGACTATGTGAACACATGGTATGATGCCGAGCCTGCCGAGCCGTCTGCCGAAGTGCTTGCCGACTTGAACGAGTGTGGTGTGGAGTTGCCCAAGGCTACATCGACCAAACTTGCCTTGTTACTTGCAGTCGCCCAAGGCAAGGAACCTGATGTGAAGTTCGGCAGGCATGTGCTTGAAATCGCTCGCGAACGCGGTTGTGACAACGAGTACAAGAGGACGCTGCTCAACAAGTGGTTGACTTTCAAGCCCGATGTTGACGATGTGGCAGAGGAAATTAACTCGCTTGTCGCGACACGGCAAACCGACATG
The DNA here is from genome assembly GCA_937901905.1 of uncultured Porphyromonadaceae bacterium. Taxonomy (GTDB): domain Bacteria; phylum Bacteroidota; class Bacteroidia; order Bacteroidales; family Muribaculaceae; genus Sodaliphilus. The sequence continues at coordinate 7,598 of CALDIF010000093.1, forward strand.
ATTGCCGATGCCCTGTTGGGCGTTTGGACAGTGACTTCGACCAAGCAACGTGAAAACTTGATGAGTAAATTGATAGATAATCTCAAGTGGGACGCGACTGTTCGTGATCGCGTGGTCGCCACGTTGCGCAAGGAGAAGAATAACGATAACGCGAAAGATATTGACGGCATTGTAGATGCCATTGAGGATAGCAAGCGATTGACACGGGTGTTGCGTCGCAAGTTGATGGGCTTTTTCTTTGAGTGATCGCTAAAGTTTTGTGCCTATGGACATTGCCGGTTATATTAATCAACTGTGGAACGAGGCATATTACACCATGTTGTTTGCCGGCGGTCCCGGTGAGATATTGGCGTGGGTCGTTGTACTGCTCACGTTGGGTTGTGTGGCGTTCACGCTTTATATGCTCGAGCAAAAGGCGGCTGTGTTCTCGTCCTTCCTCGGCAAGCGCGATGAGAACGGCATGCGTCGCATGTGGATGTTCAACATCGAGCCTTATCGTGCCGTGTTGGCTTTTACGGGAGCCGTGGCGGGCAGTTTCCTCGCCTCGGTGTTGGCAATATTGTTGGTGGGCGTTGTGCTCTTCTTGCTGATGTGTTTCGTAAAGTTTTTGTTCATGGGTCTTATTTGGATTGCCTATCTGTTGGTTATTATAGCACTCTTGGGTATTGGAAGTCGTGAAAGTGAGGGAATTGGCTTCGGTGTGGTCGCTTTGCTTATAGGTTGTCCTATTATTGCTGCCGAGGATTGGTTGAAAGTGACCGGTGACAATCTCGTTGCATGGGGCTTTGACGCGTTAAAAACACTCAATGTATTCGGTTGGGTTTCCGACTTGTTGTCCGGCACATGGCAGTTGCTGTTAATAGTGGTGCTGACACCGATAGTCGTTTTTGCAATCTTCGCTCTCGCGGTGATGGCGATGGTAGGGCTGGTGAGCGCGATTGAGTGGTGTGTGATGCGTTACTACAACGTCCACCATGTGTGTCCGCGTTGCGGTCACTCCGACTTCGATTATGTCGTTGCGGGCAAACCCTTGCCGGTAGCCCTTCACCCGGGGTTATACGGTGTGTTTCATCATGACTTGTCGTCGCTGACCGATAGGAATATTGCGGGTAATGAAAGCGTGCCCACGATGTTGCTTAACGGAAAAGGGAAACTGCCGCGCCGGTGTAAAGGTTGTGGCTACAACGTCATGATAGACGGTGATGTGACCTTCGGCACCGATGTCCATGTGGGCTTTGTGGGCGGTCCCGGAACAGGCAAGTCATGGCTGATGTACGGGTTGTTATATCGCTTGTTGTCTCGTATGGGGGCTCGCGCCCGACAAGTGGACAAAACTCGTGATACCGACATTGACCGCATGCACGACTTGATGACGCGCAAGGCGAGTTTCCAAACCGTTGCCGAGCAGTACACTCATGCCGTGCAGGTGATGATTAACCGTGAACAGGCACCCGTGCCATGGCACACCTATTGGTGGGACGTGGCAGGCGAAAACTTCGACCGACCCTTACAGCCCACCGAGATGGACTTTTATCGCCATGTGTCGTCAATCGTTATGGTGGTCGACCCCTTGCTGACTAAGAACGGTCCGTCGATTTCGCCGCGTTATCGTGCGTGGCTCGTCAGACACGGTCACCGCCCCATGTACAGCCTTGATGACACCCTGGGGCACTTGGCAAGTATCATCGAGCGTGCCGGGCGTTCGATGAGCGAAGTGCGGGTCACGATAGTGTTTACTAAAGCAGATGCCGGTTATTTGGGTCGGGATTATGCTCATGTCACCGAGCGGGCAATGCGCGACTTCCTCGTCAAAGAGATGGACCTGAACAACTTTGTCGCCAATCTTGACATAAGGTGTGCCGCAGTGAAATTCGCTGCCGTGAGTGTCACCGACGGTGATGCGACCGACGATGACAACCTGCTCGACAGTATACTCGACGAGTTTGACATCAAGTGATGTCACTTGATTAATTTGATTTTGAAAAGTGATGATATGAAATACTTGTTGCGTGTGTTTGTCGCCTCTTTATTGGCGATATTGTGCTCTTGTGCCCGGCACCATGTGAACGAGGACGTTTACACACCGCTGCACGCGTCCGATTTTTTGTTTCCACCGGGCGTGGCGGGCGTGATTGTGGGCACGAGGGACGGCAACACAACGCAATATGTGTTCAATGAGGACTCGTTGTTGACCGATGTTGTCACGCGTGATATAGCCGAGCAAGTTGTCCGTAGTTATCACCTGACCTACAAGGGTAAGAGATTGCGCCAAGTCGAAGATAACAACGGTGAGCGTTTCGATGCTGTGTATGAGGATTCCGACGAGTATAGCGACAGCACGTCTGCCGATTTTGCCGTGCCTGTTCGTCTCATCGAAATCAAGGGAAAACATCGTCTCAGACGATACTGTTACAACTCCGAGCGGGGTTTGCAAGTTGATACCGTCAAGACCTACGACATCGTTGATGGTACTATCCGGAAAGAACCGATACATCGCGTTGATTTCGCCTATGCTCGTTCCGACCGACACTTAACCGGCAAGTGGGAACGGAATTTCGAGTCTAATACGGTGGATTTTACCGCCTATGCCGCCGACGGCTTTACACCAAATCAACGCTTGCACTACAAGAATGGTGTGATACAGGGAAAGAAGTCGGGAAATAAGGTATATCATTCGGGCGCGTATACCGACAGTGTGACCGGTGCGGTTTATTATACCACGCTCACCGAGCGAGTGGGAACCTCACGCAAGGGTAGCATTGCGGACACGTGGACTCGAGCGTTTATCGCCCGTGGTGAGGACTTTCCTCAATCTATTTCCACGGTGACAATGCCGGCGAGTGTGGCATCGGTTTTGGACTCGCCCGAGACGATGGGTGTGGCTATCGCTTTCATCGTTATTTTCGTTGGTTTGACCTGGTTGTTAATTCGTTTCGCCAATCGTCGCCGGGGAGTGCTGCGTCACTTTGGCGGTCCGTGGGTGCCTTACGGCATGATGAGGCGCATGTGGATGTTTAATTGGCAACCCTACGTCAAGATGTTGGCAATAACGGGCATTATATTCGTGTCGTTCACGTTCACGGTGGCACTGTTTCAGTTAATAGGTTACGGCATTGCAGGACTCATCTGGTTGGCGCGAACGGCAGCCATCGTGATTTTGTTCCCGGCAGGATTGATGGTGTCGGGCTGGATGGTAGCGGCTTTGTTATACCTGTTCAGCGAGACTGTGCGCGGTTGGGTGCACAAGTACTTGTTGCTGTTGCTCAAACTCAGCCCGTTAATCGTGTTGGCAGGTTTGTTGATGGTGTACGAGGACGAGGTGCGGGAGTACGGCGACACGGCTGCGCAATGGTGCACCACGGTGTTGTCGGGCATGACATTGCAAGGCATTGTGTCTAACTGGCGCATCGTACTTGCTGTGCTGACCCTGCCTGTCGTGGCATTCCTTGCCATTGCCGCAAGCACGATGCTGTTCACCGGACTGCTATGTGCCCTCGAGTGGATAGTGATGAAAATATATCGTGTTCATGTGCGTTGCCCTCACTGTAACAGCGACCGATTTGACTACATCGTGCACGGCAGACGCTATCCCGTGGGGTTGCACCCGGGCTTGTACGGCGTGTTCACCCACTCGTTTGAGGGTATTAAGGTGCCCACGATGTTACTCAACGGTAAAGGTCGCTTGACACGCCGATGCTCAGCCTGCGGTCACGACACCACGTTGAGCAACGACCGTAATGTCGTCGGTACCGACGTGCACATCGGGGTCGCAGGCAATCCCGCAACGGGTAAGTCGTGGCTTATCTACGAGGGCTTGTATCAACTCATCGCGAGCCACAACAACACTATGCGCGAGCACAACAAGGGTAAGGGATTGACGATAGACACGGCGCATCGCATGATAGAAGAGGGAAGAGACTTCCAAACGAATGCCGAACGCTACACGCGAGCCGTGCAAGTCATGATTGACCGCAAGAACCAACCGATGCCGTGGCACACCCACTGGTGGGACGTCGCCGGTGAGAACTTCGATTCGTCGTCAAGCCCGACAGAGTTGTCGTTCTATCGTCAAGTGAGATGCATCGCATTACTCATTGACCCCATGTTGACAGTACCCGGACACGGCGCGAGCGACCGTTATCGCTCGTGGATGGAAAGGCAGAGGGGGTATAGACCGCGATATGATATCAACGACACCGTGTCTCACCTGCAGCGCATCATCGAGCAGAGTGGCGGCTCGACCGACAATATCCATGTCGTGGTGGTGCTCGCCAAGGCGGACTTGGGCTACTTGCAGGGAGTGGCGGGCATCGGCGACTACGCTAACGCCAATTCACCGGCAATAGCACGTTTCATAGAAGATGATATGGGACTGAGCAATGTGATGCTCTACTTGAAAAACCGGTATCGCAGTGTGGAATGTGCCGCCGTGAGCGTGACCGCCCCCCGCAAAGCGTCGTTGAAACGATTGTTCGCGGTGTTACTCTCGAGGGTTGGTATCAAAGTGGACTGATATGACACGTGCTCGCGTGTGCTGACACAGGGATTTACACTTCGATGTCCAACCCGCCCGGAATCCAATCTTGGGGAGCAGCGTGCCACTTATCTAACTCCGGCTTGTCGGCAATGCCGATGAGCCCGGCGGAGAGTGCAGCCTTGAGCATCGCGTTATAACCGGTGATAGGCACGAATGGAGTCTTTGCCCTGCGCAAGGCGCGCTTGGCTGTAGAAAACTCATAGTCAAATAGGGCGACAACACCGCTCACGGTCGCTCCGGCTTCAAGAATCGCCTCGCATGCACTCAAACAAGCCTTGCCGGTGATGAGCAAGTCCTCGATAACAGCCACACGGGCATCGGGGGTGATGTTGCCCTCGATGCGGTTCTCAAGACCGTGATCTTTGGGCGTCTCGCGCACGTACACATAGGGCAATCCCAACGCATCGGCAACTATGGCACCCATAGCGATGGCTCCGGTTGCAACACCGGCAATGACATCAATGTCACCGAAAGTGCCCGTAATTGCTCTCGCCATTTCCAACTTGATGATGTTGCGCACCGCCGGTGATGACAAGGCTTGACGGTTGTCGCTATAGATAGGCGATGACCAACCGTTGCCCCACACGAACGGACTGTCGGGTTGTATCTTGAAGGCTCCGATTTTGAGTAATTTATCGGCTATGTACAGGGCTGTATCTTGCATTGTAACACCGTCTGTAAGGTTGAACTTGCACAAAAGTAATAAAATAATTCAAAATGTGGAAAAATTTTGCTACCTTTGCCCGATTTTTCACAGTTATATAAAAATAATTTAAATGTTGACACCTATCAAGAAAGCCATCACCCTGCCCGACGGTCGTGTTATCACCCTCGAGACAGGTAAACTTGCCAAGCAAGCCGATGGAGCGGTTGAACTGCGCCTGAACAACACGATGATTTTGGCGACAGTATGCTCGGCGCGTGAAGCCGAGGAAGGGGCCGATTTCATGCCCCTGCAAGTTGAATACAAGGAGAAGTACAGTGCCTTCGGTCGCTATCCCGGCGGTTTCACCAAGCGCGAGGGGCGTGCAAGTGATAACGAAGTGCTCACCGCGCGACTTGTAGATCGCGTCCTGCGTCCCTTGTTCCCGAGTAATTACCATGCCAACACGATTGTGCACATTGTCTTGTTCTCAACCGACGGCGTGGATTGTCCCGACGCATTGGCGGGTTTGGCGGCTTCGACCGCTATCGCCGTTAGCGACATTCCCTTTGAAGAACCTATATCCGAGGTGCGCGTGGCTCGCATCAACGGTGAGTTTGTTATCAACCCCACTTTTGACCAGATTGAACAGGCTGACATTGAATTGATGGTAGGTGCGACTTACGACAACATCATGATGGTCGAGGGCGAGATGAACGAGGTTAGCGAGGACGAACTTATCGCCGCGCTCAAGGCCGCTCACGAGGCTATCAAGCCGATGTGCTTGCTGCAAAAGGAACTTGCCGCCGAGTTGGGCGTTGTCAAGCGTGAATATAACCACGAGACTAATGATGAGGAACTGCATGAGCGCCTCATCGCCGAGTGTTATCCCAAGTGCTACGCTGTCGCTAAGGCGGGTTGCGCCGACAAACACTGGCGTAACGAGCAGTTCGACAAGGCATTCGAGGAATTCCTCGAGACTGTTCCCGAGGATGAGCGTGAGGCTCTCACACCGATGTTGGCACGCTACTTCCACGACGTTCAACGTGATGCCGTCCGCCGTTGTATTCTTGACGAACACATCCGTCTTGACGGTCGTCGTACCGATGAAATACGCCCCATTTGGTGTGAAACCGACTACCTGCCTTATCCTCACGGCAGTGCCGTGTTTACTCGCGGTGAGACCCAGGCTCTCGCCACTGTCACCCTCGGTACCAAGGACGACGAGAAACTCGTTGACGACGTTATCAAGCGTTACGACGAGCGTTTCTTGCTGCACTATAACTTCCCGGGCTTCGCTACCGGCGAGGCAAAGGCCCCGCGTGGTGTGAGCCGTCGTGAAATCGGTCATGGCAACCTTGCCCATCGTGCCCTCAAACGCATGTTCCCCGATGATTTCCCCTACACATGCCGTGTGGTGAGTGACATTCTCGAGAGCAACGGCTCGTCGAGTATGGCAACTGTTTGTGCCGGGACACTCGCCCTGCTCGATGCGGGCGTGAAACTCAAGAAACCTGTTGCGGGTATCGCCATGGGTTTGATTACCGACACCGGTAACGTCAAGCACGCCGTGCTCAGCGACATTCTCGGCGATGAGGATCACCTGGGTGACATGGACTTCAAGGTGACAGGTACTGTCGACGGTATCACTGCAACCCAGATGGACATCAAGTGCGACGGTCTGCCCTACGAAATTCTCGAGCAAGCGTTGCAGCAAGCCAAGCAGGCACGTCTGCACATTCTCAATATTATCAATGAGACAATTCCCGCTCCGCGCGAGGATTACAAGCCTCACGTGCCACGCATCGTCGAGATGAGTGTTGACAAGGAGTTCATCGGCGCCATCATCGGTAAGGGTGGCGAGGTGATACAAAAGATGCAGGAGGAAACCGGCTGCACTATCTCAATAGATGAGATTGACGGTCGCGGTGAGATACAAATCGCTTGTGCCAACAAGGAGGGTATTGAGGCTGCCGTGGCTCGCATCAAGGCTATCATCGCTGTTCCCGAGGAGGGCACGGTATATACCGGCGAGGTGCGCAGTATCCTCGAGTTCGGTGCCTTTGTCGAGTTTATGCCCGGTCGCGACGGCTTGTTGCACATCAGCGAAATCAGTTGGGATCGTCTGCCCGATATGGAAGCAAGCGGTCTGCACGAGGGTGACACGGTGACCGTGAAACTCATCGAGATTGACAAGAAGACCGGTAAATACCGCTTGTCGATGCGTGCCCTGCAGGAGAAGCCCGAGGGTTACGAGGAGCAGCGCCGTGAGCAACGTCGTCAAGGCGGTAACGCAGGTGGCGAACGTCGCCAGCCTCGCCAGCAAGGTGGTGCAGCCACTGCTCCGCGTCGCGATGGCAACCGCGCTCCGCGTCGCCGTGACGACCGCAATGATCGAAACCGCAGCAATCGTCGCCGCGATGATCGCGATGACGATTGATTGTGTGCCGTTTCAGGCTACTTATATATGGCAACGACATTAACGACAGACAATGCTTGTTGTTAATGTCGTTGTTCTCACGTTAAGTCAGTGTCAACAGGTTAGCAATAAATTATTATGCCAAGTAACAGTCGCGAAACCAAACTCGAAGCATTCGGGCAGTTGCTCGATGTCCTTGATATACTGCGTGTACAGTGTCCGTGGGATCGCAAACAAACCGACGAAAGCCTGCGCCCCAACACCATAGAAGAAACTATGGAACTTGCCGAGGCAATCATGGCAGGCGATTACGACGCGATGCGCAAGGAACTTGGTGACGTGCTCCTGCATGTGTTGTTTTATGCCAAGATTGGCGATGAGAACGGACGTTGGGATATTGCCGACGTGTGTGATGCCCTGCGCCGCAAACTCATCTTCCGCCACCCACACATCTTCGGTGACGAGACGGCTTCGACAGCCGAGGAAGTGTTGCAAAAGTGGGAAGTCATCAAGATGAAGGAAAAGGGCGGCAACAAGACCGTGCTTTCAGGGGTGCCGTCATCGCTGCCCTCGCTCATCAAGGCGGAACGCGTGCAAGAAAAAGCGTCAAACGTCGGTTTTGATTGGGAAAAACGTGAAGACGTGTGGGACAAGGTGCGCGAGGAGTTCGCCGAGGTTGAGAAAGCGATGCGCGATGGTGTCGCCGATGACGTGGAAGCGGAATTCGGTGACTTGCTCTTCTCGGTAGTGAATGCCGCTCGCCTCTACGGCGTGCGCGCCGATAATGCACTCGAACGCACCAATCGCAAGTTCATCACCCGTTTCAATTACATCGAGGCGCAAGCCACCGCAGCCGGCAAGCATGTTAACGAATTGTCGCTTGACGAGATGGACGCGTTGTGGAACGAGGCAAAGCAATGCCTGTGACCGTTGTAGCGTGTAGGACACTTTTTAACGAGAGTGAGTTATGATAGTTTGTGTGACCGAGAAACCCGGTGTTGCCGGTGATATAGCCCGTTTGTTGGGTGCAACCTCTCGTCGCGACGGTTTCTACGAGGGCAACGGTTACCGTGTCACGTGGACTTACGGTCACTTGTGTTGTCTCAAAGAACCCGATGACTACCGTCCGGAGTGGAAATGGTGGTCGCTCGGGTCGTTGCCCATGTTACCCGAGCGTTTCGGTATCAAACTCATTGATATTGACAACTACAAGCGCCAGTTCGCTGTTATCGAACGCTTGATTGCCGATGCCGACGAGGTGATAAACTGTGGTGATGCCGGGCAAGAGGGAGAACTGATACAGCGTTGGGTTTATCAGAAGGCAGGTTGCAAAGTGCCGGTGAAACGCCTGTGGATCTCGTCGCTTACCGACGACAGCATACGTCAGGGTTTCGGCTCGCTGCGCCCCGCTACCGATTTCGACCGCTTGTACCATGCCGGTTTGTCGCGCGCCATTGGCGACTGGCTGCTCGGCATGAACGCAACCCGATTATATTCGCTCAAGTATTCACGCCCCGGACAGGTACTCTCGGTGGGACGGGTGCAGACCCCGACCTTGGCACTCATCGTCGCTCGCCAACGCGAGATTGACAATTTTGTGCCCGAAGATTTTTTCGAAATTAAGACACTCTACCGCGGTGTGGTTTTCAACAGCACTCACGGGCGTTACAAGACTCAAGGCGATGCCACGGCTGTCATTGATGTGATCAAGCAGTCTGCGCTGACGGTCACTGCTGTCGAGACCAAACCCGGGCGTGAGGCTCCGCCACGATTGTTCGACCTCACGAGTCTGCAAGTGGAATGTAACAAGAAATTCGGTTTCACTGCCGACGATACACTCAAGACGATACAAAGTCTATACGAGAAAAAGGTCACTACCTATCCTCGTGTAGACACCACTTTCCTGACCGACGACATTTACCCTCAAGTGCCCGGTATAATGCAAGCGATGTCTCCCTACGCGTCGCTCACCGCTGCTGTGTTGGCGACAACACCCTTGCGAAAGAGTAAAAAGGTGTTCGATAATAGTAAGGTGACCGATCATCATGCCATCATTCCCACTAATGCAGACCCGACAACCGTTGTGCTCACGCGTGAGGAAAAACTGGTGTATGACCTTGTTGCCAAGCGTTTTATAGCCGCCTTTTATCCCGATTGCGAGTTCCTCACCACCACAGTGATGGCACTTATAGCGGGTGACTATGAATTCAAGGCGACCGGCAAGGTTATCACTGCCGAGGGTTGGCGTGTGGTGTACGCTCGCGACAAGCAGCAAAGCGGTGACAGGCCCGAAGACGATGACAATGGCGTGATGCCGGCAATGACGATAGGGGAGAGCGGGTCGCACGAGCCGTCGATAATAAAGAAGACAACTCAACCGCCCAAGCCCTACACCGAGGGTACATTGCTCAGGGCTATGGAAACGGCAGGGCGCACGGTTGATGACGAGCAGTTGCGTGAGGCAATGAAGGAGAACGGCATCGGACGTCCGTCAACGCGAGCGGCAATCATCGAAACTTTGTATAAGCGCAAGTACATCAAGCGCGAGCGCAAGAGTATCACCCCGACGACGGCAGGCATTCAACTCATCGATACCATTCACAACGAGTTGCTCAAGAGTGCCAAACTCACCGGTTTGTGGGAAAACAAGTTGCGCAAGATTGAACGAGGCGAGTACGAGCCACGTCAATTCATTGACGAACTGCGACAACTGGTGAGCGAACTGGTCTTGACCGTGCTGCGCGACAATACAGGTCACATTGATGTAGAACAGGACTCTGCTCCTAAGGCGCGACATCGCAAGTCGACCGATGAGGGTGCCGACCCGTCGTCACGGGGTGGAAAGAGACCGAGACGACGAGTGACGCGAGTTGAGGATATCGAGTGTCCCGTGTGCCACGAGGGACACCTTGTCAAGGGACGAACGGGTTATGGCTGCAGTCGCTATAACGACGGGTGTCACACGGTGTTCCCCTTCACGACCTATGCTGCCAATCTCACCCCCTCTCAACTGGCACGCGCCATCAAAAAGTCGCAGTGATAATGTCGACAGCGTGTCGCACCGGAGGTGATGGCGGTTCGACACAAGTCGCGAAAAACCTTATCGGTGGTGTCGCTGTAGAAGTTCCCGTGAGGGCTTCGGTTGAAGTGAGGTAACAGCGGCACCGCTTTTTTTTGTTTCAAACACAATAAATCACATTATTACCGTGTTATAACTTATTGTGGTGTACACATTGCTAATTGACCGGATATATGGCTGACATATCGCGTCCGACCGACGCTTCTATTATCCTTACATATCGTTGTCCCATGCGCTGCAAGATGTGCAACATCTGGGACAATCCCACCGACGTGAAGCAAGAAATTCGTGCCGAGGAGTTGAAAGTGTTACCTCGTCTCAAGTTTATCAACCTCACCGGTGGTGAGCCCTTTGTGCGCGAGGATCTCGCTGATATTGTGACCGAGTGCTATCGCCACACCGGACGCATCGTGATTTCAACGAGCGGGTGGTTTGAAGACCGCGTGATTGAACTTGCCAAGCAGTTCCCCAATATCGGCATACGCATTTCTATAGAGGGATTGTCAGCCAAGAACGACGAGTTGCGAGGTCGTCCCGGCGGATTTGACCGTGGATTGCGCACGTTGTTGACCCTGCGAGGCATGGGACTCAAGGACATCGGTTTCGGGTGTACGGTGAGTAACAATAACAGCACCGACATGCTTGCCTTGTATCGCTTGAGTAGAGAGTTGGGCATGGAGTTCGCAACAGCGGCGTTCCACAACTCGTTCTATTTCCACAAGTATGACAACACGATTACCAATCGTGAACGTGTGATTGCCGATTTCGAACAACTCATCAAGTGGCAGTTGCAAGAGTCTCACCCCAAGTCGTGGTTTCGCGCCTTCTTTAACATGGGTTTGATAAATTACATTGAGGGCGGTCGCCGTCTGTTGCCGTGCGAAGCGGGCTCGATGAACTTCTTTATTGACCCTTACGGCGAGGTGTTTCCTTGTAACGGATTGGAGGAACGTTATTGGAAACAAAGCATGGGTAACATACGCGAAACAAGCGATTTCATGTCGTTGTGGACAAGTCGTCGAGCCGAGGACGTGCGCGCCAAGGTGCGTCGCTGTCCCAAGAATTGCTGGATGGTAGGCACAGCGGCTCCGGTGATGAAGAAGTATGTGCGCCACCCTGCCGTGTGGGCATTGCGCAACAAATGGCGCGTAATGCGAGGCTTGAAGCCTGTTATAGATAAGAAGTGGTATGATGTCGGTCAGGACCCCGAACAGGGTAGGGGTGATGTTACACCGTGAGCAATAGCAGTGTCATGAAAGTGGTAGTGACGGGCACACGAGGTATTCCGCGTATTCAGGGTGGGGTGGAAACTCATTGTGAGCAACTCTATCCCCGACTGGTACGACTGGGGTGTGACGTTACCGTGTTGCGCCGTTCGTGTTATGTTACCGACGATAATCGTGCCGATGATTATCGCGGTGTGCATTTGCTTGATGTGTATGCTCCCCGACGCAAGAGCCTGGAGGCTATTGTGCACACTTTTCTTGCTATTGTCAAGGCATGGCGCTCGGGTGCCGATGTGGTTCACATTCACGCGATCGGACCGGCACTGCTCGTTCCGTTGGCTCGGCTATTGGGCTTGAAAGTCGTTTGCACCAACCACGGTCCTGACTACGAGCGTCAAAAGTGGGGACGTGCCGCGCGCATGATGTTACGCGCCGGCGAGTGGTGTCAGGCGCGATTTGCTCATCGCATTATATCAATCAGTAATGTGATTACCGACATACTGTGCGAGCGTTACGGACGCACCGAGGGTGTCGAACTCATCTACAACGGCGTCGAGCGTCCGTCACTTGCCGTATCAACCGACTATGTCTGTTCCTTGGGGTTGACTCCCGGACAGTATGTCGTGGCGTTGGCGCGTTTCGTGCCCGAGAAACGTTTGGATCGTCTTGTCACGGCGTTTGCACAGTGTGAGAGTGCCGGTTGGCAACTCGTGCTTGCCGGCGATGCCGATCACCCCGATGAATATTCCGAGACTCTCAAGCGTCTCGCGCGCGAGCATGGTGTCGTACTCACCGGCTTTATTCGCGGTGAACGCCTCAATCAACTCATGAGCCATGCAGCCGTGTTCGCCTTGCCGAGTACCCATGAGGGGCTTCCCATATCACTACTTGAGGCAATGAGTTACGGACTTGATGTTATCGCGAGTGACATTCCCGCCAACCGTCTGCCACAACTCGAAGACGACGATTTCTTCACGGTCGATGATGTTGACGCGCTATCCGCCATGTTGACGCGCAAGATTGCCGCGCCGCGACGTCGCGAGTATGACCTGTCGCCCTACGATTGGGATAATATTGCCGCACGCACCCTCGAGGTCTACCGCTCGCTATAGAATTTCTCGCGAGCATAACGACAATCCACCTGAATTTTGTCTCTCGTACATCTGTACATATCCTGTCTTTATGGGCGTATATATCTTTTTTAATGTTATGTAAAAATTTGCGGATATGTAAGTGTCAGTAGAGTAGTTGGGATGAAATCAGTAGACTTGATTATGTACAATTTGCGCGATTTCCGAGAAGTGTAATCACGCTGCTTTCGGGTGGATTAAAACAGCAAAATGAAATTTTTCGGACATTTTAAGTGATAATTTTTAAATAAAGCGTTGCATTTTGTAAAAAAAATATTAATTTTGCACTCATAAACATGAAAGCCGCCGGTTGCGATTGATCGTAACCCACGGTTGCTATGTGTCTGTTTTATTAAATTTCAATATATTATTAACGTAATTTTTTGATAATTATGAAGAAAAAGATTACATCAATTCTTGCTGCGGTCGCTGTCGTGACGAGTGCCTTTGCCATTAACGTGGGCTTACAGTCATTGTCATCGACCCGCTCGACCGACACTTTAGGCAAAAAGGCGCAGGTCGTTGAGGCTCAGCAAATCAAGGCCGATGTTGTTGATCGCAACGACATCAAGGCAGAGCCGCGCATCGGCGAAACCCCCAACCAAGCTCCGCAACGTGTAGCAATCCAGAGTGTCGATCAACTCGTCGGTATCTACAAGATGACCGGTACCTCTTTGCTTAACGGTGATTTCTACGACTCTTATCCCCAAATCAGCGTTGACGAGGAAGTCGAGAATGGTATCATCATCACCGATTTTACATACTATGGTTGGAATCCCCTCAAGGCAACCGTGGATCTGTCAACCGGTGCAATAACTATTCCCGCCGGTCAGGTGGCTTATCACAACACCTATTATGATGCGGATATTTATTACGGCACTACTACCGGTAGTGTTGACTTGGAAACCGCGCTTGTCGGTACAGTCCAAGCCGATGGCTCCATCACTTTCTCACAGTGGGTGGCTATTGAGTTTGAGAAAGGTTTCTTCCAAGCTGCAAAAGACGTTGTCATGCAACCCTCAAACGGTGCTATGGAAATGGTCACCGATGGCGAGACCGAGGTTATTCCCGTGTGGATTTCCCAACCCGTGCCCAACAAGGTTACAGTCAGTCACTTCGCCGGTTACGAGGACTACGATGTTGATATCACCGTGATAAAGGGTGGAACAATCGAAATCCCCAAGACAACCGTTTATGACTACTATTCTGACGGAACCTACTATGACGTGTACACAACCGCGCTTGATGACGAGGGCGAGATGACCGAAGACGGTACGATCACCGGCGAGGCAACCGAGGACGCTTTGACATGGGGCGCGTGGAATATCGTGCTCACAATGGATGAAGAAGACTACAATTTCTACAACAGTTGGTACACCGCCGGAAGCAAGGAATCGGGTAAGATTTACTATACAGACGGTTCTAAGTTCACGATTCCCACCATCGACAAACTCGCCGGTACGGGTACAGAGGACGACCCGTTCCAAATCGGCAATGTTGAGGAACTCGTGTTCTTCTCGAACAACGCCACCGACTACAACGGAGAGGGCACGTTCGTTAAGTTGACCGACGACATTGACATGAGCGGTGTGGAGTACACTACTCCGTGCACATCGAATCAAACCGCTTTCCGTGGCACCTTTGACGGTGACGGCAAGACTATCTCTAACCTCACTATTGTCTCTGACGACAGTTATGTCGGTTTTATCGGCTTTGCTCCGGCAGGTTCGGCAATCAAGAATCTTAACATCACCGGTCTTGACATTGATGTCACCGGTACCTACGTCGGCGGTATCGTGGGTGTGTCGCAGGGAACTATCGACAACTGCTCGGTCGAGACTAACGACGGTATATTCGGCAACGGCTATGTAGGCGGTATCGCCGGTCGTGCGGCTTCGGTCACCAACTGCTATTCGGGTGCCTACGTTGTGTCAATGCAAGGTTCGGCCGGTGGTGTTGCCGGTTACCTGTCGGGAACGGCATCGGACAACGTTGCCGATGGTGGTGTAGGTTCATATCGAGGCAACAGTTCGAGCGGTGCCGGCGGTATTGTCGGTATTGCAGCGCGTAACTCACAAGTGCTTGATAACTATAGCGATGCTTATATCCAGAGTGGTCGTTGGGCCGCCTCCTCAGCATGTAATGGCGGTATCGTCGGTGTCGCTCAAAGCGCAGCCGTGAAGAACAACGTGAACACCTATGCTGTCATCGGTAGCGGTCCCACGGGCGGTATCGTGGGTTATGCAACAACCGGTACTGTTATCGATGGTAACCGACTAATCTCCTTGTATATCACCCGTGGTGCCAACATCGGTTCGGTAGGCGGAATGGTCGGTTCGACAGCAGGTGCTGTGACCATCAGCAACGGCTACGTGGATGGTGCCATCCAGGGTGGCACTCGCACTATGCCTAACGTGGGTGGTGTGATTGGTAAGGTGATTAGCGGTACTCCGACTATTACCAATGTGTTGAACGTTGCAAACGTGCAAGGTACCGACTCTGTCGGTGGTGCAGTCGGTCAAGGTGCTGCCATCATCAAGGGCTTTGTCAACACCGGTCAGGTGTGGGCTCCCTCGAGCGAGGGGGCTACCGGCGGTATCATCGGTAGTGCAACTGCCGCTACCCAAATCAGCGATTCTTACAACCGGGGTGAGATTTACATCGGTAATAGCCCTGTTGCCAACATCGTCGGTTACGTTGCAGAAGGTGTCGCAGTCGCGACCGACGAGGCTTATTACCTCACCGACTTCGCCACACCGGCTGAAAACACTGTAGGTACAGCAACCACGGTTGCCGAGTTGGCTGCCATGGGTAGTGCCGAGGAGGCAAAGGTTGCCTCTGCAGGCGCATTGCGTGCCCCGAGCAGTGAGGTGTTCGACTTCGGTGACGAATTTACTTTGCCGTTGCTCAAGGTATTTGCCGATGAGGACTTTGCTAAGGTAGAGGCTGCTGCTGTGGTCTTGATGGAAGGTACCTACGACAACTGTACTTATAACTTGCGCATCAGCGGTCTTGACGGTATCGAGTGGAGTTCAAGTGCCGACTTTATCGAGTTTGACGCTGAGCACAACTACGCTTACGTGACCACTCCGAGCACCGAGGCTATCACCATTACAGCCACGAGCGGTGAATTTGCGAAGACTTGGACTATCCAACTCAACGTTGAGACCGGTGTGATTGAGGTCGAAGATCTCGGCACCAAGCAAATCGCTAATGTTCGCTACTTCAACCTCGCCGGTCAAGAGAGCAGCGAGGCATTCGATGGTGTCAATGTTGTGGTGACTCGCTACACCGACGGCACTCAGAGCAGCGTTAAGGTCTTGAAGTAATCGCTTCAGCCTTCTCTCGAAGGCGTGATAATGATAAAACAGCGGCGGAGATAATTCTCCGCCGCTGTTTTATCATTATATGCGAGGGCAATACCCGTCATCGTTGCCGGTGAGGATAGCGTGAGTTAATCGGTGGGTAAAAATTGGTAATTTTAAGGTAATAATTTTGCAGATTACCTAATTAGTTGTAATTTTGCACACCTATTGTTGCAGATATTGCCTCCTTCAGAGGCAAGTTAAATTCTATATAAAATGAATAACAGCGAACAAATTATCGCCCGCATCAAGCAGTTGATGACCCAACGGGGCGTGAACGGCAGAAAATTCGCCCGTGAGATTGGAATTGACACAAGTAATCTGTCGAAGTATATCAACGGTCGCATTGCAATTAGCGAGGCCTTGATAAACCGCATTGTTGTGAGCCTCGGTGTGAGTAAGCAGTGGCTTACCACCGGCGAGGGTGAGATGTTTACCACTGCATCGGGTGTGATTACGTCGCCCGTGAGCGGTGTCATGTTGTCGTCCAATCGTCGTGGTGTTCCGGTGTACGACGTTGATGTTACTGCCGGTAACATGCCACGTTCGATGATGTTCACCGACGATTTGATTACGGGTTGGGTCGACCTTCCCGACCTCGTTGATGAGCACAGCAAGATAGTGAGAGTTAGCGGTAATTCCATGGCCCCCACTATTAACAGCGGTGACTGGATTGCCGTGCGCGAGATTACCAACCAAGACATCATAGCGTGGGGTGAGATTTATGTTGTGCAACTTGATGATTTCAGAATGGTGAAGTACTTGCGGCGGCATGAAAATCGCGAAATGGTGATTTTGCGCAGCGAGAACAAGGACTACGATGACATTGAGGTGCGACGCGAGTCGATACGCGAGTTGATGATAGTCAAGAATATTATACACTTTGTGTCACGAATGTGATGAATGTGCCCGAAATCACAGTCAACACTATAGGTTGCGGTCTGCGAGTGTTGCACATCTATGTGCCCGGTGCCGCGGTGTCGTGGTGTGGAGTCGCTGTCGATGTCGGCAGTCGCGATGACCCGGCCGACCGTCACGGTCTTGCACACTTTGTGGAGCACACCATCTTCAAGGGCACTACTCATCGTCGCGCATGGCACATTCTCAATCGCATGGAGCGTGTGGGTGGCGAGTTGAATGCCTTTACCACCAAGGACACCACGATGCTGTACAGCGTGTTCCCGGCGAACCATTTGTCGCGAGCCATTGAACTCATTGCCGACATGGTGCGCTACTCGACATTTCCGACCGTGGAGGTGGAGCGCGAGCGAGATGTGGTGGCTGAGGAGATAGCCTCTTACCGTGACACACCGGCCGAGGCGGCTTACGATGATATTGAGGACATGGTATTTGCGGGCAGTCCTTTAGGTCACAATATCTTAGGCGACACCGAGGCGTTGTCGCGGTGTGAGGCACAGCATTGCAAGGATTTCCTCAAGCGACTGTACACACCACGTTCAATGGTGCTGTTTGTCATGGGACCGCAGCGCGAGTCGGTAGTGATGCGACAAGCCGAGCGTTTGTTCGGTACAATGGATCATGAACGTGCGCCGTTCATCGAGCGTGCGTTTCCCGCCGTTAACCCACCGGAGCGCAAGGTCGAAAGTTTGGGACTCCACCAAGCCCATACCGTCATGGCGGCACGATTGCCCGGGCGGCACCACGAGTCACGCTTTGCACTGATGCTATTAAGTAATATCCTTGGCGGGCCGGGAATGAACTCCATGCTCAACATCGAGTTGAGAGAACGTCGCGGCTATGTCTACACGGTGGAAACGAGTGTAAACATGTTTGACGACTGCGGTTTGTGGCAGTTATACTTCGGTTGCGAGCAGGACAATGTGAAACGTGCTACGACCCATGTTGAGCACATACTCTCGCGCATGGCTGAGCATGAGTTATCCGAAAAGCAGTCAGATGCTTATAAACGACAGTATTGCGGACAATTAATTGTCGCCGATGCGAGTGCCGAGGGGCGAGTGATGAACGCTGCACGCAGTGTGTTGCACTACGGCACACACTCGAGCGTTGACTGTGTCACCGAGCGCATCATGGACGTTACTCCGACCATGATACGTGATGTCGCCACGATGTTGTCCCCGGCAAGCCTCAGTTCAATCACGCTTTTGTGAATGTGTGACGATATTCGCAATCTGATTTCTTTTTTGTAACTTTGCATCTCAATTCAATAGTGAGTGACAATGACGCTTTTCGATACTATACTGCTAATTATATTCCTTGCCTCGCTTGTGGTAGGGTTTCGCAAGGGACTCATTCGTCAGACGGCTTCGATTATCAGTTGGGTCATCGGTATTGTGGTGAGCCTGTTCTTCGGTGACGAGGTGGCGGCTCTGTTCTTGCGCCTCAACCCCGATGCGGCGCAGTGGCCCATGGCTTCGATTACCGTCAAGGCAGTGTCGCTGAGTATATTTTTTCTACTTGTCACGTTGGGCTTGAGGTTAGCGAGCACACTACTCAAAGGTTTGGTCAAGGCGACGGGATTGGGGTGTCTCGATCGCATCGGAGGCGCGGCCTTGTTCATGTTCAAGTATACGTTCCTGCTCAGCATCGTGCTCAACCTATTGATGGCATATAATCCCGATGCCGAGACTTTCGCGACTCGTCACGCGCTTGATAACAAGCCGTTCGAGGTGACACTCAACCTGATGCCGGCAGTGTTGGGCATGGATAAGTTGCCTGCCGACTCGCTTGCCCTCTATCGCAATGCTGTCACTCCCGAACTTCATGAGAATTAATGTAATGGACGATACCGATAATATTATAAACAAGGCAGCGTCAGGCGAATACAAGTACGGTTTCGTCAGCGATATAGCCACCGATGTCATTCCCAAAGGTCTTGACGAAGATGTGGTGCGCACCATATCGCGCTTGAAGGGTGAGCCCGAGTGGTTGCTCGAAATGCGCCTCAAGGCGTATCGTCACTGGACGACGCTCAAACAACCCGCATGGGCGCATATCACAATGCCCGAGATTGATTTTCAAGATATTCGTTACTTCGCTGCGCCCAAGCCCAAGAAAACGGCTACCGAGATAGACCCCGAGTTGAAAAGGACATTCGACAAGTTGGGTATACCGTTGGTCGAGCAACAGCAGTTGAGCGGAATGGCGGTCGACGCGGTGATGGATAGTGTGAGCGTGCGTACCACCTATCGTGAACGACTTGCCGAGCGGGGTATCATTTTTTGCTCTATGAGCGATGCCGTGCGCGACTGTCCCGATCTCGTGCAGCGTTATTTGGGGCGCGTGGTGCCATACACCGATAATTTCTACGCGGCACTCAACACGGCAGTCTTCAGCGACGGCTCGTTCGTGTATATCCCCAAGGGAGTGCGCTGCCCGATAGAGTTGAGTACCTACTTCCGCATCAATGCCGCCGAGACCGGTCAGTTTGAACGCACCTTGATTGTGGCTGATGATGACAGTTACGTCAGTTATCTGGAAGGCTGTACGGCACCCATGCGCGATGAAAATCAACTGCATGCCGCTATCGTCGAGATAGTCGTTGAGGATCGTGCCGAGGTCAAGTACAGCACCGTGCAAAATTGGTATCCGGGCGATGAACACGGGCGTGGCGGCATATATAACCTCGTGACAAAGCGCGCGTTGTGTCGCGGTGATCACAGTAAAGTGTCGTGGACACAGGTGGAAACCGGCAGCGCGGTAACGTGGAAATATCCGAGTTGTGTCTTGTCGGGCGATGACAGCGTGGGCGAGTTCTACAGTGTCGCGCTGACCCGTCATTATCAGCAAGCCGATACCGGTACAAAGATGATACACCTCGGCAAACGCACTCGCTCGACTGTCGTGAGCAAAGGTATCAGTGCCGGTCACAGCCAAAACAGTTATCGCGGAATGGTCAAGGTTGCCAAGGGGGCTGTGGGGTGTCGCAATTACACGCAGTGTGACAGTCTCTTGTTGAGTGATACGAGCGGAGCACACACTTTCCCCGTGATTGATGTGGGTAACGACAGCAGTGTGGTGGAGCATGAGGCGACAACGAGTAAGATCAACGAGGAGCAAATCTTCTACTGCAATCAGCGAGGCATCAGCACCGAGGACGCTATCGGGTTGATTGTCAACGGGTATGCCAAGGAAGTGATGTCCAAGTTGCCTATGGAGTTTGCTGTCGAGGCACAAAAACTGCTGCAAATCAGTCTTGAAGGCTCGGTAGGGTGATAACGACCGGTTACATGAAACGATGACTATATTATAAACACCATATAATGTTAGAGATTAAAGATTTATATGCCTCGATTGAGGGCAAAGAGATATTGCGGGGAATAGACCTCACGGTGCGTGACGGCGAAGTACATGCCATCATGGGACCCAACGGCAGTGGCAAGAGCACGTTAAGTGCAGTCCTGACCGGTAATCCGGCATACACGGTTACAGCCGGTACAGTAACCTTTAACGGCAAGGATTTGTTGGCTCTTTCTCCCGAGGATCGTGCCCACGAGGGCTTGTTTCTCAGTTTCCAATACCCTGTGGAAATTCCGGGTGTGTCAATGGTTAACTTTATGCGTGCAGCAGTGAACGCCAAGCGCAAATATCAAGGCGAGGAGCCGCTCGGTGCAGCCGAGTTTCTCAAACTCATGCGCGAGAAGCGTGAAATAGTCGCCCTTGACGGCAAGTTGGCAAATCGCGCTGTGAACGAGGGCTTCAGCGGAGGTGAGAAAAAACGCAACGAGATTTTCCAAATGGCAATGCTTGAACCCCGGTTGAGCATACTCGACGAGACCGACAGCGGACTTGACATTGATGCCCTGCGCATCGTTGCCGAGGGAGTAAACCGCCTCAAGCGAGACGATAATGCCACCATAGTGATTACCCACTATCAACGCTTGCTCGATTATATCAAGCCCGACGTTGTTCATATTCTATATAAGGGGCGCATTGTCAAGACTGCCGGCCCCGAACTTGCCCTCGAACTCGAAGAACGTGGCTACGATTGGATTAAGGAATAACATGGAGCCGCTGAGACAGTACATAGACTTGTATAACGGCAGTGCTGTGGCATTCGATGTCGACACCCCCACACAACTCACAGCGTTGCGTCAACGGGCAATAAACACCCTGCAGCGAGGCGTTCCCACCGGTCTTGCCGACGTGCTATCGCCCGACTACGGCATCAATGTCAATCGCCACCGCCCGCATCAAGACGCGGTTAACTCACTGCGCTGCGGTGTTCACAACGTGAGCGGTGCACTCTATTATACCGCCGCCGACATCATGTTGCCCTCGCCTGTTGTGCGCCCGTTAGAGGGTGTCACAGTGACCACATTGCGT
The DNA here is from genome assembly GCA_937901905.1 of uncultured Porphyromonadaceae bacterium. Classification (GTDB taxonomy): domain Bacteria; phylum Bacteroidota; class Bacteroidia; order Bacteroidales; family Muribaculaceae; genus Sodaliphilus. The sequence goes on from CALDIF010000093.1 coordinate 29,304, forward strand.
GAGGCTGCCACCGAACATCGGCAGTGGTTGAGTCGTCTCGCCTCGATTGCCGATGTCGATGACACGGCAGTTGCACTCAACACCTTGCTTGCTCAAGACGGTATACTCGTGCATGTAGATGAGGGGGTCAACGTTGCCAAACCGGTGCAACTTGTCAGCCTCGGTTTCGCCACGATGCCACTGCTCGCCGCATCGCGACTGCTCGTGCTTGTTGAGCGAGGTGCCGGTCTGCAACTCTTGTGTTGCGACCACAGTGACGGCTCGGGAGTGGCAAATCTTGCCTTGCGTGTCACCGAAGTGTTCGCTGCCGAAAATTCCACGGTCGAACTGTACGATCTTGAGGAAACCGACAGTACCGATTCGCGCGTGTCGCGCACCATTGTCAACCAAGCCGCCGGGAGCAATGTCCTTGTTGACACAATCACCCTGAGCGGAGGGTTTACCGACAACTCAATTACCGTGCACGTCAATGGTGAGCGAGCCGAAACCACCTTGTTGGGCATGGCGATTGAGAGTGAAAATCAACGGGTGAACAACCGTACGTTGATTGCTCACCACTCGCCTCGCTGCATGAGCAACGAGATGTACAAGTATGTCCTCAACGATAGCAGTAACGGTTCGTTTGTGGGACGCATTCTCGTCGATGAGGGGTGCCCATGCGTCGAGGCATATCAGGGTAATCGCAATTTGTCGGCATCTCCGAGTGCCCGTATGCACAGTGAGCCGCAGTTGGAGATATATACCGATGACGTGCGTTGCAGTCACGGCTCGGCGACCGGTCAACTCGATGAACAGGCACTGTTCTACATGCGTTCGCGTGGCATACCCGAAGACGAAGCACGCACCATGCTAATGCAGGCCTTTGTCGCCGACGTGATAGACGGTGTGAGGCTCGAATCGTTGCGCGACCGTTTGCGTCTGTTGGTTGAACGACGTTTTCATGGCGAACTTGCCGACTGTGCCGCTTGTCGAGGCGGTAAGTCCCCGAATTGATGTGATATCGACAATAATGATGAACAGTCAATTTCCCATACTCGATCGTACCGTTAACGGGCATAGGCTCGTTTATCTTGATAACGCAGCCACGAGTCTTACTCCGGAGTGTGTGGTTGAAGCGATTGCCGACGGTTATCGCCGTTACAAGGCGAATGTTCACCGCGGCATACACACATTGTCTCAACAAGCGACCGGCTTGCTCGAGCAAGCGCGTTCGCGTGTGGCAAGTTTCATCAATGCTCCCTCGGCAGATAATATCGTGTTCACTCGTGGCACTACCGAGGGTATCAACCTTGTGGCATCGACCTTGAGCAAATCGTGGCAAACCGGCGACGAGGTTGTAGTGACTGCCATGGAGCATCACAGCAATATCGTGCCGTGGCAACTTGCCGGTGCCCACCTGCGTGTAATTCCTCTGAACGCCGACGGGACACTTGATTTGACGCGCGCCGACGAACTGTTTAACGAACGCACCCGGCTGCTCGCTGTGAGCCATGTGAGCAATGTGTTGGGCACTGTGAACGCTGTTGCCGACCTCGTCGCGCTCGGTCATCGTCATGGCGTGCCGGTGCTGGTCGACGGGGCACAGGCTGTCGCTCACCGCCGGGTGGACATGACGGCTCTGGATTGTGACTACTATGTCTTCTCGGCTCACAAGATGTACGGACCCACCGGTGTGGGTGTGCTCTACGGCAAGAGTGAGCGACTCGCTGCGATGCCACCTTATCAGGGTGGGGGTGAGATGGTCGACAAGGTGAGTTTTGACGTTACCACCTATGAGCCGGCTCCCCTGCGATTTGAAGCCGGGACACCCGATTTTATTGACATCATCGCCTTGCCGGCAGCCATCGACTTTATTGAACAACTCGGCTTTGACCGAATCGGTGCTGTTGAGCAAGAATTATCGACACGAGCAACCGAGGGGTTGCTCTCTGTCGAGGGTGTGCGCCTGTTCGGCACCGCTCCCGACAAGGATGCCGTGTTGTCGTTCCTCATAGGAGATCACAGCAGTTACGACATCGGTCTACTGCTCGACCGCATGGGGATTGCCGTGCGCACCGGTCACCACTGTGCTCAACCGCTGATGGCAACCCTCGGTGTGACAGGCACAGTGCGTGCATCGTTCGCTCCCTATAACACGCTTGACGATGTTGACGCGTTGATTGCCGGTGTGCGTCGTGTGGCTACCATGTTAGGTTAGCGAGTTAAAGAGTTTTAAAAATAGTTAAAAATATACAAACGCGTTAACATCGGGTAGGTAATTTATACATTATTTATTAACTTTGCAGTGCATTCGTGAGAGGGGGCAAGGGCTTCCTCTCTTTTGTATATGTTTTGTGCAACCGTTTGACAGTGACAGATGTTTAATAAACAAGCAATAGAGCAAGCGGCACGTTCCGCCACCGCCGAGCGTTCGCTCGTGGTGGTTGAGGTTAACTACCTGCCCGACGATGTCGTGGAGGTGCTCATCGACGGCATGGACGGCGTGACAATAGACGACTGCGTCGCTGTCAACGATGCGGTGCTCGCTGCTGCCGACCGCGATGAGCATGACTATGAACTCACAGTGGCGGGCTACGGTATCAGCGACCCGTTCAAGTTGCCGTTCCACTACATCAAGAACATCGGTGGCGAGGTGGAGACACTCACTGCCGACGGTCGCAAATTGCGCGGTAAACTCGTTGCCGCAACCGAAACCGAATTCACCCTTGAGGTGCTCACGCGTGTCAAGCATGAAGGTTCCAAACGCCCTGTAAGCGAGTCGGTTCCTGTCACGCTCGCCTACGACAGCGTCAAGTACACCAAGAATATAATAACAATTTGATACACCTGAATTACATTTTATTTCAATGGCAAGAAGACAAGAACAGGTCAACATGACCGACCAGTTCAAAGAGTTCAAGGAACTCAAGAACATTGATAAACCCACGTTGATAAGCGTGCTTGAGGAGTCGTTCCGTAGTGTGCTCGCCAAAATGTTCGGCAATGACGATAATTTCGATGTTATTGTCAATCCCGATCATGGCGACTGTGAAATCTATCAAAACCTCGAGGTCGTGCCTGACGGCGAGGTGACCAACCCCAACAAGCAAATCTCGCTCAGCGATGCTCAAGCCGACGGTGACCCCGATTGTGAAATAGGCGAGGAGCACACTCGCCACATTGACTTCGCCAAGTTCGGTCGTCGCGCAATTCTCAACCTGCGTCAGACGCTTGCCAGCAAGATCCTCGATTTGCAAAAGGAGGCAATGTACAACAAGTTCAAGTCAATCGAGGGCGAACTCGTTGTAGGCGAGGTCTATCAGGTGTGGAAGCGCGAGGTGTTGCTCATCGATGCCGAGGGCAACGAGTTGCTCCTGCCCAAGGAACAGCAAATTCCCACCGACATTTATCGCAAGGGTGACACGGTGCGTGCCGTTGTACACAACGTGGATAACAAGAACAACAATCCCAAAATCATTGTGTCGCGCACCAGCGAGATGTTCTTACGCCGACTCTTTGAGGCTGAAGTACCCGAAATTCATGACGGCCTGATTGAAATTCGCGCTATCGCACGTGTGCCGGGTGAGCGAGCCAAGGTTGCCGTCGAGAGTTATGACGACCGCATTGACCCCGTGGGTGCTTGCGTCGGTGTCAAGGGTGGGCGTATCCACGGTATAGTGCGCGAGTTGCGCAACGAGAATATTGACGTGATTAATTACACTTCTAACCCACAGTTGCTCATTCAACGTGCCCTCAGTCCCGCACACATCTCCTCAATTCGCATTAGCGACGAGGAGGACGAGAATGGCGGACGCAATGTCGAGGTGTTCCTCAAGCCCGACGAGGTGTCGCTTGCTATCGGTAAGGGCGGTTTGAATATCAAACTCGCCTCAATGCTTACCGGCTATCACATCGACGTGTATCGCGACAACGACTCGGAGGACATTGATGACATCTATCTTGATGAGTTCAAAGATGAGATTGACGAGTGGGTTATCGAGGCTCTAAAGGCTCTCGGATGCAACACCGCACGCGATGTGCTCAAGTTGGACAAGCAAGAGATTATTGATAGAGCCGACCTCGAGGAAGCCACCGTCGACAATGTGTTTGACGTGCTTGAGGCCGAGTTTGAGGAATAATTCTTGTTAACAAGCGATTGTCTTATCGCACATTTAGCGGTTCGGTTTATAAGTCACCCCACGGGTGAAATGAAAAAGTTTAACAATAAGCAGTGAGCAAGTGATGGACTTGCGAAACTTAATAAAACATATATGCCTATAAAAGTAAGTCGAGCAATCAAGGAGTTGAACGTGGGTAGCGTCACGATTCAGGATTTCTTGCGCAAGAAGGGTATTGACCTTGATGTGTCTAACATCAATGCACGCATACCCGACGATGTGTACGCACTGTTGGAACTTGAATACAAGCGTGACAGCGATATAAAGCGCAAGAGCGACAGTATAACAGGCGAGCGCCAGCGCGGCAAGCGCGAGGAGGCTCGTCGTCCCCGAGAGATCGAGACGATTATCCCGGGACAAAAGCCACGTGTTGTGGGTAAGATAGACCTTAACAATCCGGGGCACATAATTACCGATGAGAAGCCGGCAACCGAGTCCGAAACCGCGCCGACACACACTGTAGCCGAGCAATCTGTTGAGGAGAAACCGGCGACTGCACGACTCGCGACGATGCAGCCGGTTGAGGAAGCCCCCGCTGTGGAGCAACCTGTGGCAGTGAAATCCGAAGCCGTCCCCGAACAGACTCCCGCTGAACCTCACCCTGATGTTGAGAAGCCCGCGGCAACCGAACCGGCAGTCGAAAAACCCGCCAAGGCAAAACCGACGGCTCCGAAGCCTGCAGCACGTAAGCCGGTTGACGAGAAACCGTCGGCAGTGCCTGTCGTTGAGAAACCCGCCGAGGTCAAGCCTGTGGAGGAAACCGCCCCCGAGACGGCTTCGGGACCCGATGTGTTCTCGTTGCCGGCAGCCGACGGACCGTCGTTCAAGGTGGTCGGTAAGATTGACCTCAACGCCATCAATTCGAGTATGCGTCCCAAGCCCAAAAGCAAGGAGGAACGTCGTCGCGAACGCAGCGCCAAGGCAGGTGCGACAACTGCTTCCGGCGAGGGTCGTCGCGGCAAACGTGCGCGCATCGGCAAGGAAAAAGTCAATATTGAGCAAGCCGCTGCCGAGGCTCGTCGTGACAAGTCCAAGGGCTCTAACGGCGATAACAAGAAGCAACAAGAGCAAGCGGCTCGCAATGCCGGACAAGGCAAGAAGAAAGACAAGAAATCCAAACGTCCGCTCAAGCCCGAGGTAAGCGACGAGGACGTGCAGCGCCAAGTGAAAGAAACGCTTGCACGCCTCACCACGCGAGCAACTAAAAAGGGTGTCAAGTACCGTAAGGAGAAACGCGAGGCTGTGCGTGAGGCTGTCCGCGAGGAAGCCGCAGCCGCTGCGGCCGACCGCAAGGTGTTGAAACTGACCGAGTTCGTCACGGCTAATGACCTCGCAATGATGATGGATATACCCATCAACAAAATTATTGCAACGTGCATGAGCCTCGGCATGATGGTGTCTATCAATCAGCGCCTTGATGCGGAAACTATCAATATACTCGCTGAGGAATTCGGTTTCCAAACCGAATATCAGTCGGCCGAGGTTGCCGAAGCCATCAATGAGGAGGAGGACAACCCCGAAGACTTGATGCAACGTCCGCCGGTGGTGACCGTGATGGGTCACGTTGACCATGGCAAGACATCGTTGCTCGACTATATCCGCAAGTCGAACGTTATCGCCGGCGAGGCGGGTGGTATAACCCAGCACATCGGTGCGTATAACGTCAAGTTGCCTAACGGTCGTCGCATCACATTCCTCGACACTCCGGGTCACGAGGCATTTACCGCAATGCGTGCCCGTGGTGCCAAGGTGACCGATATTGTTATTGTCATTGTTGCAGCCGATGACAGCGTGATGCCGCAGACCATTGAGGCAATCAACCACGCGTCGGCAGCCGGCGTGCCTATCGTGTTTGCCATCAACAAGATTGATAAGCCGGGCGCAAACCCCGATAAGATCAAGGAGGAATTGGGTGCCATGAACTACTTGGTTGAAGACTGGGGCGGTAAGTACCAGAGCCAGGACATCAGTGCCAAGAAGGGTATAGGTGTTCAAGAACTCATGGAAAAAGTGCTGCTTGAGGCCGATTTGCTCGAACTCAAGGCAAACCCGTCGCGCAAGGCCGTGGGGTCGGTCATCGAGTCGTCGCTTGACCGCGGTCGCGGTTATGTGGCAACGGTACTCGTGGAGAACGGCACGCTGCGTGTCGGTGATATCGTGCTCGCCGGTACACACTTCGGCAAGGTCAAGGCAATGTCCAACGAGCGCGACCAACGCATCACCGAGGCGGGACCGGCAACACCGGCACTCATCCTCGGTTTGAATGGAGCCCCGACGGCAGGTGATAAGTTTAATGTGATGGATAGCGAGCAAGAAGCCCGACAAATCGCCAATAAGCGCGAGCAACTGCAGCGCGAGTTGGATCAGCGCACCAAGAAGCGTCCGGGACTTGAGGATATCGCACGCAAGATTGCTCTGGGTGAGTTCCACGAACTCAACCTCATCGTTAAGGGCGATGTGGACGGCTCGATTGAGGCATTGAGCGACTCGCTCATCAAACTCTCGACCCCCGAGGTGCAGGTTAATGTTATCCACAAGGCGGTGGGTGCTATCACCGAGAGTGATGTGACTCTCGCTGCGGCAAGTAACGCCTCTATCATCGGCTTCCAGGTGCGCCCGTCCGGTGCCGCCAAGCGACTTGCCGAGCAAGAGGGTGTTGACATTCGCATTTACTCTATCATCTACGATACCATTGAGGAAATCAAGAGTGCTATGGCAGGTATGCTCTCGCCCGATATCAAGGAAGATGTGTGTGGCACTGCCGAGGTTAAGGAGGTGTACCACATCAGCAAGGTGGGAACTATCGCCGGTGCTATCGTGCGCGAGGGTAAGTTGAAACGCTCGAGCAAGGTGCGTGTCATTCGCGACGGTATCGTTATCTACTCGGGTACTCTCGCCTCCCTCAAGCGTTTCAAGGACGATGCCAAGGAAGTTGCTACAGGCTTCGAGTGCGGTTTGAGTATCCAGAGTTATAACGACCTGCAGGTGGGCGATATGGTAGAGGCTTACGAGGAAATCGAAGTCCGGAAGTCGCTTTGACCTCGCCTCCGGCATGACTGTTTGATTTTACTGTAAATAAGGGCACGGCACTCCGTGTCCTTATTGCTAGGATAACTGTTATTATGTTGTATCACCTCAACATAGGGAGCAACGTGGGCGACCGTCTTGCAAACATCGACCGAGCCATTGCCGCGTTGGGACGGCACGTCAAGGTGCTTGCCGTGAGCGAACCCGTCAGGAGCGCGCCGTGGGGCTTCGACTCTCCTAACGAATTCATTAATGTGGGGGTTAATGTGGACTGTGACGACACTCCACTGCGACTGCTCGACGTGACACAGGCTGTTCAACGAGAGATTGATCCGTCACCTCATCGCGATGAACAAGGCAATTATGTCGACCGCGTTATTGACGTTGATATCATTGCAGCCGGTTCACTCATTGTCACCTCGCGCCGGTTGACAGTGCCTCATCGTTGTATGACCGGACGTCGCTTCGTGCTTGAGCCGTTGGCAGCACTGTGCCCCGAGTGGGTACACCCGGTATGGCAACTTACCGCCTCGGAGATGATAGCGCGGCTGACATGACAGGGCAGTGCCCCTCCGGACCTTCTCACGTTAATTACAAGAATAATAACAACAATGGCATTGCATCTATGATGCAATGCCATTGTACCCGGAGTGGGACTTGAACCCACACAGCCGCTATGGCCAAGGGATTTTAAGTCCCTCGTGTCTACC
>CALDIF010000094.1 GCA_937901905.1 uncultured Porphyromonadaceae bacterium
TAGTTCGCCCACCGATGCTCGGTGAAGCCGCACAGGTTGGCGAGGTCGATGTTCGGAAAGAGCGTCGCGGCGAACCACCGCCTTGCGCTGCCGGTCACCCACTCACCGTTGGCGTGCAGGTAGCGCACCAACTGCTCGATGCAGTTGTCGCGGCTTGTTTCGAGCGATGCGATAAGCCGTGCCACACGGTCACGGCTCGCCGGAGCCACGTTCTGGTTACTCACGATGCCGAAGCCGTTGGGCGTGAGCACAAGGTCGAGGCTCGGCACGGCACGCATAAACGCCTCGTTGACCACAACGAGGGTCGCGGTGATGCGCAGCGGCTCGTCCTCGTCGAGCGCAAGCAGCGTCGGCAGGAAGTCGTCGCCGACAAACTGCCCGACCACCCACCGCTCGGCGGTTTCCAGCCACGGCAGCAAGCGGTCAAAGAAAGGCGTTTCGCCTCTCGCCGCGGCAAACATATTCGGGATAAATCGGCGCAGTTGCCCGTCTGATGTGATTAGTCGTGTCATAGTTCGTCGTTTTCGTCAAGAACCGTGAACACATAAGCCTCGTCCACGTTGAGGCGGTCTGCGATTTCCTCAATGTTGTACCCGTCACGGTACATTTCAATTACTTCGTCAATCATTGCTGTTGTTATTTGATTACACATTAAACTTTCTCCATTCTCCACGGCGCAAGCCGTAAAAGTCACTACTCACTACTCACTACTCTCTACTCAGCAAGCGGTTACTTGCGCTTGCTTTTCGGACTTTTATTGTTTAATAATCGTTGGTAAGTACTTTGCGCTTTCTCAAGCCCATCCTCGCCGGTAATGGCGACGACCGCTTGCGACGGCGTTTCCAGGCGCTTGCTCACCTTTTCAAGCGTTTCATTAAGTCGTCGATTCAAGGCCGCGTTTTGCTCTATCGCCGCCAGCATCGCAAGCGAATGTTCCTGAATCGCCACCGAAGCATCAGCAACAAGCCGCCCCGCGCCTTCATTATCCTTTATCCTTTCTCCATTCTCCACTGGCGCAATCGCCCCCGAAAGTCGTGCAGTCCCCACAACGTTGCCTCGTTGCGCAGCATCGAGCGCAACGAGCAAGGGACGCACGACGGGTGATTGCACCAGTTTACGACTTGCCACCCACTCCCCGGCATGAACCACGCCTACCGGCTCGTTCTCGCCGCCGTCGGGCGTGAAGCCGCCACGAGCATAGCCTATCGAAGCCGCTGCCTTTTTCTGTTTGTTAATCAACGCTATCTGCACCATACCGGCGGCAACGGCCATACTCGCCGCTATCGGTGCCATTATCAAGCCCGCCAAGCCGCCTATCGCCAACCCGTCGCCGTAGGCTTTGATGGCGTTCTCGGCGGTGGTGGCGATGGCGGACAACACTTGCAGGGCAAAGGTCTTTTCAGCGGCTTTTTTCTTCTCGTTGGCTATCTCTTTGGCTTGCTTGCGCTCCAATATCTTGATTTTATACTGGTTGCCCTCAGCCATGCTTATCTCTTTCTCGTAGCGTTTCTCTATCCGCGCTATGGCTATCTCGCTCTCGATTTTCGCCATCTCGCTCACGCTCGAGAAGATTGACCCCATACTCGCCGCCATGTCGCTGATGACGGTTTGCCATTTCTTGCCCTCGTCGCCGTTCAGCCACTCGTAAAAGCCCTCTATCTTTTCCTGCCAAGTGAGTTTGATGTCCTCGCCCAAGGCCTTTGCCCTCGCGATTTCTTCTTTGCGCATCACACGGTTATACTGCTTCGTGATTTTCTCTATCTGCTTCACGTTGCCGTTGGCTTGCTCCACCATGTTACGGTACATGATGCCTAACGCTTGTTTCCGCACGGCATACTCGTGCTCGATGTCCTCACGGTTGCGCACCTCTTTCTGCTTGTAATACTTGTTGCGCAACGCGGTTTCGGCTTCCTGCAACTCCCTCGCTTTCTGCTCGCGCATCTGCTTGATTTTGGCGTTTATCTCGCGCTCCACGTAGTAGCGGTAAATGCTCCCCACCTTGTAATACTGCTTCACTTGTTGCAGATACTCCACATCTTCACGCAACACGGCCTCCTTATAGGCGCGGTAACTCAGCCGTCCCTCGCTGTTCAACTGCTCCAACTCGGCGAGCCTCGCCTCATGCTCGGCGGTTATCTGCTCGCGCCGCTCGCGGTTCTGCCTCGTTTCTTCCATGCGCTGCTGCTTCGCCATCTGGCTCTGCTCTTTCTGCTGCAAGGTGGCGAGTTGCCGCTCAAACTGCTGTATCTCGGTGTCGGTGCTGCGCCAGTTGGCTATTTTCTTGCGCAGGTAGTCCTCCTCAATGCGTGTGCGGTCGAGCAAATACTGTTGGTAGTCTTTTTGCCCCGTACTCATGGCGACGTAGTTCTCGCTGTCACGCTCGCGCCGCCACTCGTCCTCGGCGGTGTACTTGTACGACTTCCGCGCCTTGTCGGGGTTCTGCTCGTCCTGCCATCGGGCTTTGAGCTGCTTGTCGGCCTCTATCATGCGCAACAGACGCTCCATCATGTCCTGTATCTCTTTCAGACTGTTCAGCTCGATGGTCTTGCCGTTGCGCAGGTCGATGCGCACCGTGCCGCTGCCGTCCTTGTAACTGTGGCTCAACTCCATCAACTGACCGTAAATGTTGGTGTAGTCCATCGAACTCAAGCCGGAGAAATACTGATTGAAGTCGGGAAATTTCTCCGAGAACCATTTGGGCATTTTGATGCTCACCATCTGACCCAACTTGTTATATATAGCCTTGATGCCGCTGCTCTGCTCGTTGTCGGTAACCATCTGATTCATCACACGGCTCACACCTGCCAGCGAACTCTCCAAATTGTCTATTTCGCCCGTCAACTGGTCAAACTCCTTTTGCAGCCGTTTGGTGGTGAGGTGATCACCGGCCAACTGTGCCTGCTTGATGCTCGCGGCCAACTGCTCTGCTTTTTTCCGCATCGCGTCGAGCGCACTCTCCGCCTGCTCACCGTTCACCGTCAAGGTCACCGTCGATGTCGTGTTAT